>NZ_JBEXUP010000011.1:0-105822 GCF_040614375.1 Nonomuraea sp. NPDC005983 | reverse complement strand
GCTCGACCTCGCCGCAGCGCTGGGGCTCGCGCACCAGCCGCGCGGCCACATAGAGCTCCTGCCCGCCCGGCAGGTGCAGCGGGCGTTCCGGCACCCGGCTGCGGGTGCGCAGGCCGCCCTCGGGGTCGAGGGCCTTCCACCACTCGCGGCCGTCGTGGTCGCGGAACGGGAACACCTCGTTCATGTCACGGCCGATGGCGCGCTCCTCGGCGACGCCGGTGAGCCGGGCCGCCGCCCGGTTGACGGCGAGGACGCGGCCGAACCTGTCGGTCACGATCAGGCCGTCAGGGAGATCGTCGATGGCTATGGTGCACGCGGAGGCCGCAACCCGACCGTCGGTTTCTGCGCCGTGCACGACCCCGCCTCCTCCGCCTACATCGCCGACAATAGCGGGTTTCCCGCCGCCTAGGGGACTCGCTGCGCCCTTGCGGAGGAGTAAAGGCACACCGCTGCGGCGGTCGCGAGGTTGAGGCTCTCCGCCTGTCCGTAGATGGGCACGCGGACCACGTCGTCGGCCAGAGCGAGCACGTCGTCAGGCAGGCCCCACGCCTCGTTGCCGAAGATCCACGCGGTCGGCCCCGACAGGTCCACGTCATCGAGCGTGTGCTTGCCCGCGCCATCGGCCGCCAGCACCCGCAGCCCTCGTTCGCGCAGCTCCTGGACGGCCCGCGCCACCGGGCTGCCGATGACCACCGGCAGGTGGAACAGGCTGCCCGCGCTGGCCCGTACGCACTTGCCGTTGTAGGGGTCGACGGAGGCGTCGGTGAAGACCACGGAGTCGGCGCCCGCCGCGTCGGCGGCCCGCATCACGGTTCCGGCGTTGCCGGGGTCGCGGACGTGCGCGAGCACCGCGACCAGGCGCGGCGTCCCGGACAGGGCCTGGTCGAGCGGGACGTGCACGAACCGGCAGATAGCCAGCAGCCCCTGCGGGGTGACGGTCTGCGACAGCTCCGCCATGACCTCGCCACTGGCCCGGTGCACGGGGACGCCCTTGAGCGTGGCCTCGGTGATCAGCTCGGGGTGGCGCAGTTCGGCCTCGGCGGTGCTGAACAGCTCGAGCGTCACGCCGTCGAGCTTGAGCGCCTCGCGGACGGCCTGCGGCCCCTCGGCGAGGAACTTGCGGTCCTGCTCCCTGAAGGCGCGCTTGGTCAGTCTGCGTGCGGCCTTGACCCGCGGCGACTTCACGTTGGTCAGCTCGGATCCGGCCATGCCACTCCCCCTGCGTTCACAGCAAAAGGGCCCACCACCGGGTGGGCCCCTTGATCAAAGCGCCTCAGCTCGCGGCCGGCGCGTTCACGTTCGCCGGCAGGGCCTTCTTGGCGGCCTCGACGAGCGTGGCGAAGGTCTTGCTGTCGTTCACCGCCATGTCGGCGAGGATCTTGCGGTCGACCTCGATGTTGGCCAGCCGCAGACCCTGGATCAGGCGGTTGTAGGTCATGCCGTTCTGGCGGGCGGCGGCGTTGATCCGCTGAATCCAGAGACGACGGAAAGCGCCCTTGCGGTCCTTACGGTCGCGATAGGCGTACGTCATCGAGTGGAGCATCTGCTCCTTGGCCTTGCGGTACAGCCGAGACCGCTGGCCACGGTAACCCGCCGCCCGCTCGAGGACGACCTTGCGCTTCTTCTTGGCGTTGAGCGCCCGCTTCACGCGTGCCATGTTTCTTCTCCCCGGGGGTTCGCGCTACTTGGCGAGCAGCTTCTTGATCTTCTTGGTGTCGGCGTCGGAAAGGACGACCTCGTTCTTGAGACGGCGCGTCAGCGTGGACGACTTCCACTCGTTGTAGTGCGCGCGGTTCGCACGGCGACGCTTGATCTTGCCGGATCCGGTGACCCGGAACCGCTTCTTCGCACCGCTGTGCGTCTTCATCTTCGGCATCTCGCCGTCTCTCCTCAATCTGTCCGTGCCGGTGGCCGGGCCGGTGCAGGCCGACCCGGTCGCGGCGTCTTCGTCGGCCGGTGGCTGTTCAGGGTGCTGTTGTAAGGCTAACCCCAACCGCAGGTCACGCTTCCTGTACGGAAGGCTCCTCGCTGCCACGCTGCGCCTTGGCGGCGGCCTTTTCGGCCTTGGCCTCAGCCTTCTTCTTGTGCGGACCGATCACCATGATCATGTTACGGCCGTCCTGCTTCGGCTGGGACTCGACGAAGCCGAGTTCCTGGACGTCCTCCGCGAGCCGCTGCAGAAGCCGGAAACCCAGTTCCGGACGGGACTGCTCGCGACCACGGAACATGATCGTGACTTTGACCTTGTCTCCCGCCTTGAGGAACCGCACCACGTGACCCTTCTTGGTCTCGTAGTCGTGCGGGTCGATCTTCGGCCGGAGCTTGATCTCCTTGATGATCGTGTGCGCCTGATTCTTGCGCGCCTCGCGCGCCTTCATCGCGGACTCGTACTTGAACTTGCCGTAGTCCATGAGCTTGCACACGGGCGGTCGAGCCGTGGCCGCGACCTCGACGAGGTCGAGGTCGGCCTCCTGGGCGAGTTTCAGGGCATCGTGAATCGAGACGATGCCCACCTGCTCGCCGTTCGGGCCCACGAGGCGAACCTCGGGAACTCGGATACGCTCGTTGATGCGGGGCTCAGTGCTGATGGGGCCTCCTAGGTTTGCGATCCCTACGTGCTCGTCGTGCCGGGAGCTCCGCGAAACGCGAAAGCCCCGCACGTCGCGCATGCGGGGCCACTGAGCTCTTCGGCGTTGTGGCCGTAAGCTCCCCGGAACAGTCCGGTGTGATCCTGTACCCGGCCACCTCTCGGCGACTCAGGTGGGAGGACAGACCTCCGCTTGCGCGTCCGGCAAGGCATACCGGACCGATCAGAGAGCTACGTTACCACAACCACGCCACCTCACCGAAATCATCCCTCCCGGCAGACCCGCTTCCGGTAATCTTTTGGAAGGGGGAATCTAGACAGACTAGACAGACTCGGGCGAAGGGCGGTTCATATGGCCGTATGGCAGCTTCAAGAGGCCAAGCAGCGCTTCAGCGAGGTGGTGCGCCGGGCCCACGACGAGGGCCCGCAGATCGTCACCCGTCACGGAGAGGACGTGGCGGTGGTTCTCGACATGGCCGAGTACCGGCATCTCAAGGGCGAGGAGCCCGACTTCAAGGAGTTCCTCCTCTCCGGCCCGGACCTGAGCGAACTCGACCTCACCCGCAGCAAGGACCTTCCGCGCGAAGTCGACCTCGGGGACATCTGGTGAGCTACGTTCTCGACACCAACGTCGTCTCGGAGATGACCAAACGCACCAGGAACGCCCACGTGCAGGCCTGGTTGGACACCATCCACGGCCCCGCGCTGTACCTGAGCGTCATGGTGTTCGGCGAGGTCCGTAAGGGCGTCGAGTTGCTGCGCCGACGCGATCCGGCCCAGGCCGACGCCTACGAGGCGTGGCTCGACCGGCTCCAGCGGGAGTTCAGGACGCGGATCATGCCCGTCACCGCCGACGTTGCCGAGGAGTGGGGCCGGATGAACGCCCGGCGGACGGTGCCGGTCGTCGACGGCCTCATCGCCGCCACCGCCCGCACACACGGCTGGATTCTCGTAACGCGCAACGTGAAGGACTTCGACGGGCTCGACGTGAAAATGATCAACCCGTTCGAGTGGCCCGTCTGAGGAGCTCGGCTTCGCCGGCCGCGCGCATGGCCGCCACGGGGACGTCCGCGCGGCCGGTCATCAGCTCCACCTGCCGCACCGCCTGGTGCAGCAGCATCGCGAACCCGCCCACCACGGTGCCGCCCGCCGCCTCCACCGCCGCGGCGGCCCTGGTGGGCCACGGCGAGTAGACCACGTCGAAGAGCGCGGGCACCCGTGCCAGCCGGTGGGCGAACGCGTCGGCCGCGCCGGCGGGCAGCGTGGAGACCACCAGGTCCACCTCCACCAGAGCGTCGAGCTTGTCGAACGTGCGCACGCTGAGCGCCACACCCAGCCGCTCGGCCACCTCGGCGGTCTCCCCCGCCCTGGCCGGATCGCGGACGAGCAGGGTGGCCGAGAACAGCCCGAGGTTGCGCAGCGCCGCCAGCGCCGAGGCGGCCGTGGCTCCGCCGCCCAGCACGGTGGCCGACGCCGGCACCGGGACCCCGGCCTCGGCGAGCGCCCACTCGATGCCGTAGACGTCGGTGTTGTCGCCGTGGGCCGCGCCCTCAAGGAACACGACGGTGTTCGCGCCCCCGACCTCGACGGCCGGCTCCGACACGGTGTCGAGCAGCGGCAGCACGGCCCGCTTGAGCGGCATGGTCAGCGACAGGCCCGCCCAGGCGTCCTCGTTCGCGCCCGCTTCGCCGCGCACGGGCCGGAGCCCGCCGAGCATCTCCGGCAGTCGCGCCTCATCGCACTCGAACGCCTCGTAGCTCCACCCGTCGAGGCCCATCGCCTGGTAGGCCGCACGGTGCAGAAAAGGCGAAAGCGAGTGCCCGATAGGCGATCCCATCACCGCGGCCCGCATCGCTCTCCTTCCGACGGGGCAACCCTACCGCCCACCGCGCCGGAGACGGTCCCGCTGCGCGACGGCTGCGAGGACGCTCGATCGCGTCACCAGGGAGGCGTGCGGGGCGGGATACACCGCGAGCGCGCCCGCGACACCTCAAGCAGCCCGGCACGAGCACGACCAGCCGGAAGCGGAACCCCTCAGGCAGCCCTCCCCCAGCAGGCCCGCACGGAGCCCCTACGTGGGGCGGCTCGCATCGCGTCCAGGCCCTGCCTGTCACCGGACGCGCCGCGGGCCGGGCATGCCGTCGGATACCTGGCCTCGCGACGGGTTCGGCGGTCAGCCGCCGTTCTTGCGGAGTTCGTTCAGCAGGACCTGGAACTCGGCCTCCGTGGTGGCGAACTTGGTGACGTTGCTCTTCGGGTCGGTGGCGACGAAGAAGAGCCAGTCGCCCTTTTCGGGGTTCAGCGCCGCCTCGATCGCGTGGTCGCCGGGGTTGGAGATCGGGCCGGGCGGCAGGCCGAAGTACTTGTAGGAGTTGTACTTCGTGTTGCTCAGCAGCTGGGCGTTCGTCGCCGACGTGCGGTAGTCGTTCAGCCCGTACATGAGGGTGCTGTCCATCTTCAACTTCATCGGCGGCTTGTGCTCCAGCCGGTTGTAGATGACGCGAGCGATCTTGGGCATGTCCTCGTACCGGCCGGCCTCCGCCTGGACGATGCTGGCGATCGTCACGAGCTCCTGCGGGCTGCGCCCGAGGCTCTTGGCGCCGTCCTCGAGACCGACCTTCTCGGCCGTCTCGTTGAACCGCTCGACCATCGCCGTCAGCATCTCGGTCGCGGTCATCTTCGGCTGGAAGTCGTAGGTGGCGGGGAAGGCGTACCCCTCCAGCTTGCCCTTGGCGTACGACGGCAGGCCGAGCTCGCCGATGTCCTTGCTGGCGGCGATGAAGTCCTTCTCCGGCTTGCCGGTCTTCTTGGCGAGCAGGGTGAGGGTGTCGGAGAGCCGCCGGCCCTCCTCGATCGTCGCCTTGACGATCATCCGGTTGCCGGAGTCGAGCAGGGCCACCGCGAAGGCCGCCGACATGCCCTTGCGCAGCTTGTACTGGCCCGGGTGGAGCGAGGCGCTCTTTCCGGCGTTGCCGATCGCGTTGGTGAAGGCCCTGGCGCTGGCTACGACCCCCTGCCGCTCCAGCTCCACGGCCACGTCCGAGGCGGTCTGGCCGTCCTTGATCTCGACGAGCACCTCGCCGCTGCCCTGACCGGCGTAGTCGTCGGGGACGAGCGCGTCGCTCAGCCACAGGTAGCCGTAGTAGCCGCCGCCGCCGATGATGCCCGCCAGGACGATGAAGGCGAGCAGCGGGGCGAGGAAGCCGCCCCGGTTGCGGCGTCGGCGTCGGCGGCGTCCGCCGCGTTTCGATGAACCGCGGGACCGGCCCCGAGTCCGACCTTCGTCGTCCTCGGCGCCGAGCAGGAAGTCCATGTCGAGATCGCTCATAGCTGCGCTGGCCAATCTCCCGGCACAACCGGACCGGCGTCAAGTAGGAGTGCCGAACCGTTCGTGGTCACCGGGTGGAACTGGGGGACCCGCCGGCCACGCGGTGACCGGTGGAGCTCACTGTGGGTAGCCAAGCTCGGAGACAGGGAGAGCGCCCCGGCTCGGGGGCGCCGCATGAGGAGCCTCGTGCTCCCCTGCGGGACGGGGGGTGTCCCGGCGGGCATTACTTCGGCCCGAGGTTTCGGTTCAACTCTTCCCGGTATCTCACGAACTCGCTCTCTTTGTTAGTGAATTTGGTGATTCTATGCGCCGGATCCGTCGTGACAAACCAGCGCCAATCACCCTCTGCTGGATGCAGGGCCGCCGTCAGCGCCTTCTCTCCAGGGTTGGAGATCGGTCCCGGAGGCAGCCCCTTGCGAGTGTAGGTGTTGTACGGCGAAGCGACCCGGGTGTCACGCTCCGAAACCTTCAGGTGCCGCTTGCCCTGGGCGTACAGGACGGTGCTGTCGATCTGGAGCGGCATGTCGTGCTGGAGCCTGTTGTAGATCACTCTAGCGATCTTGGGATAGTCGTCGTCCCGACCGGCCTCCGCCTGCACCATGCTGGCCACGGTGACGACCTCAAGCGGCGTCAGGTGGAGCTCTTTGGAACGTTCCTCCAGGTGCAGCTTCCGCGCCGCCGCGCCGAACCGCTCCACCATGGACGCGAGCAGGTCCACGGCCTTGCCATCCGGCTCCATCTCATACGTCGCCGGGTAGAGGAAGCCCTCCAGGCCATGGGCGTACCGGGGCAGCCCGACGAGGGCGGGATCGACCGCCTGCAGCGTCTCCAGCGGCAATCCCGACTGCTTGGAGATGCGCGCGAGCGCCTCGCTGAGCCACATCCCGTCGGGCAGCGTCACCCGCTTCACCAGCCGGGAGCTGGGAGCGAGCAGCAGGTCGAGCGCGGCGCCCGCGGCCATGCCCTTGCGCAGCCGGTAGTGCCCAGGACGGAGCTTGTTGGCCACGGCCCGCTCTTCGGTGGCGTGCACGAACGACCGCGCACTGGCCACCACCCCGGCGTTGGCCAGCGTCGACCCGACGTCACCTGCGTTGGAGCCGGGCGCGATCCGGACGATGACCGTGCCGCTGCCGCTTCCCTCGAAGTCGTCGGGGCTCAGGAGGGGCTTGAGCACGGCGTATCCTCCGGCGCCGAGCACGACGACGACGGCGGTCATCCCCGCCACGAACAGGCCGGCCCTCCGGACCGGCCCTGCGCGCCCTTCCCCGTCCTCGGAGCTCTCCTGCCGATCCTGGTGAGGCTCGGACGCGGCGGCGTCGCCCGCCTCGGGTGCGCTGTCAGGCGTCGGCGAGCCGCCGGTGGCCTCGGAATCGGAGCCCGGCTGCGCCGTCGCGCGAGAGCCGCTCTCGACGGAGCGGCCCGGCTCGGAGTCGGAGCCGGGCTCCGACGTCGCGGGCGGGCCGTCCGGGCCGGAACGGCCCGGCTCGGAGCCGGAGCCCGGCTCGGCGGTCGCGGGCGGGCCGCCCGCGCCGGAACTGCCCTCCTGGACGGAGGCGGACTCGCCGCCGTCCGCGACGCGATCGCTCTGCTCGGCGGGCTGCTGCGGGTCCGGAGCGAACGGGATCAGGTCGTCGTCGGGAGTGCCGCTCATGACGCAGGCCCGCCGGCCGCCGGTGAGGGCGGATCGACGGGCCTGCCTGGTGGTCTGTCGGTGGCTCTTTCCGAGTCGAGGGCGTCCTGCAGGAGGACGACCGCCGCGGCCTGGTCGACGACGTTGCGCTGCTTCTTGGCCTTGACGCCGCTGGCCCGCAGGCCCTGCTGCGCCGCGACCGTGGTCAGCCGCTCGTCGAACAGGCGGACCGGCGTCGGCGCGAGCCGAGCCGCCAGATCCGTGGCGAAGGCGCGTGCCAGCGCGGCCGCCTGGCCCTCGCGCCCTGACAGTGAGGTGGGCAGGCCGACCACGACCTCGATCGCCTCGTGCTCCGCGACGATCGCGGCGATGCGGTCGAGGTCGCCCCGGCCTCGCCGGACCGTCTCGACCGGCGTGGCCAGCAGCCCCGATGGGTCGCTGCGGGCCACGCCGACGCGTACGGAGCCGACGTCCACGCCGATCCGTGAACCGAACCGCATGTCAGCCGAGCTGCCCCGCGATGGTCTCCTGGACCAACTGGAGCGCGTCGTCGATCGACTCCGGCCGTGTGCCGCCACCCTGCGCGACGTCGTCCTTGCCGCCACCGCCACCCCCAAGTGCCTTGGCGGCCACACCGACCAGTCGCCCGGCCTTGAGCCCCCGGTCGCGCCCCGCCTCGTTCACCGCGGCTACGACCACGGGCCGGTCGGAGGGGACACCGGCGATCACGATCATCGCCGGCCGGTCGGCTGGGAACCTGCCACGCACGTCAAGCGCGAGCTTACGCAGGTCATCGGCGCCGGTGCCATCAGGCGCGCGGTGCGCCACCACGGAGACTCCGTGCACGTCACGGGCCTTGGCGGCCAGATCGCCCGCCACCTGGAGCACCTGCGCGGAGCGGAGCTTCTCCAGGTCCTTCTCGGCGGCGCGCAGGCGGGTGACGATGCCCTCGACACGCTCAGGCAGCTCCTCGCGACGCGCCTTGAGCTGCTCGGTGAGCTGCGCCACCAGCAGGCTCTCGCGGGCCAGGAAGCGGAACGCGTCGATGCCGACGAGCGCCTCGACCCGGCGCACACCCGCGCCGACCGACTGCTCGCCGAGCACCTTGACCAGGCCGAGCTGGCCCGAGCTGTGGACGTGGGTGCCGCCGCACAGCTCGCGGGAGTACTCGCCGATCTCGACGACGCGGACCTCGTCGCCGTACTTCTCGCCGAACATGGCCAGCGCACCCATCGCCCTGGCCTCGGCCTGGGAGGTGTAGAAGGCGTTGACCTTGAGGTCGTTGATCAGCACGGCGTTGACTTCGTCCTCGACCTCGCGCAGCACGCTCGCCGGGACCGCGCCCGACGCCGTGAAGTCGAAGCGGAAGCGGCCGGGCGAGTTCTCCGAGCCCGCCTGCGCCGCCGTCTCGCCCAGCGCGTTCTTGAAGCCGCGGTGCACGAGGTGGGTGGCGCTGTGGCTGCGCGAGATCGCGCGGCGGCGCTCCACGTCGATCTCCGCGTGCGCCTCTTCGCCGAGCTTGACCTCGCCGGTGCGGACCTTCCCGCGGTGCACGAAGAGCCCGGCGAGCGGCTGCTGCACGTCGAGGATCTCGACCTCGCCGCCGCCGGTGCGGATGACGCCCTGGTCGGCGAGCTGGCCGCCGCCCTCGGCGTAGAACGGGGTGCGGCCGAGCACGATCTCGACCGTGGTGCCCGCGCCGGCGGCGGGCACCGAGACGCCGTCGACCAGGATGCCGGCGATGGCGGTGTCGGCCTCGGTCAGGTCGTAGCCGAGGAACTCGACCTTGCCCGCCTTCTCCAGCAGCTGCCCGAAGACGGAGATGTCGGCGTTGCCGGTCTTCTTGGCCGCGGCGTCGGCCTTGGCCCGCTCCCGCTGCTCCTTCATCAGGCGGCGGAAGCCCTCCTCGTCGACCTTGAGCCCCTGCTCGGCCGCCATCTCGAGGGTGAGGTCGATCGGGAAGCCGTAGGTGTCGTGGAGCTGGAACGCCTGGTCGCCGGAGAGCGTGCCGCCCGCCTTGCGCTTGGTCTCTTCCACGGCGACGTCGAAGATGGCGGTGCCGGTGCGCAGCGTACCGAGGAAGGACGCCTCCTCGGCGTCGATGACCGCGTGGATCTGCGGGGCGTCGGCCCTCAACTCGGGGTACTGCGCGCCCATCACCTCGATGGCGACGTCGGTCAGGTCGTGCATGTAACGGTCGTCGCCGGAGCCGAGCAGGCGCAGGTTGCGCACCGAGCGGCGCAGGATGCGGCGCAGCACGTAGCCGCGGCCCTCGTTGCTGGGCAGGACGCCGTCGGCGACGAGCATGGTGCCGGTGCGGACGTGGTCGGCGATGACCCGCAGGCTGACGTCGGCGCGCGGGTCGCGGCCGTAGCGGGTCTTGGTGAGCTCGGCCGCCTTGTCGAGGATCTTGTAGGTGGTGTCGATCTCGTAGATGTTGTCGACGCCCTGCAGGATCGCCGCCATGCGCTCCAGGCCCATGCCGGTGTCGATGTTCTTGCTGGGCAGCTCGCCGACGATGTCGAAGTCGACCTTGTTGCGGACCTCGCCCAGCTGGTCCTGCATGAAGACGAGGTTCCAGACCTCCAGGTAGCGGTTCTCGTCGGCGATGGGGCCGCCGTCGCGCCCGTACTCGGGGCCGCGGTCGTAGTAGATCTCCGAGCAGGGGCCGCCGGGGCCCGGCACGCCCATGTGCCAGTAGTTGTCGGCCAGGTCGCGGCGCTGGATGCGATCGAGCGGCAAGCCGATCTTGTTGTGCCAGATGTCGAGCGCCTCGTCGTCGTCGAGGTAGACGGTCGCCCAGAGGCGCTCGGGCGGGAAGCCGAAGCCGCCCTCGGATTCGGACCTGGTCAGCAGCTCCCAGGCGAAGGGGATCACTTCGGACTTGAAGTAGTCGCCGATGGAGAAGTTGCCCAGCATCTGGAAGAAGGTCGCGTGCCGGGTGGTCTTGCCGACCTCGTCGATGTCGGGGGTGCGTACGCACTTCTGGGCGGTGGTCAGCCGGTTCGCCGGAGGCTTGCGCTGCCCCAGGAAGTACGGCTTGAACGGCACCATACCCGCGTTGACCAGGAGAAGCGTTGGGTCCTCGGCGATCAGGCTGGCCGAGGGCACGACCTTGTGCCCACGCTCCTCGAAGAAGCGCAGGAAGCGGCGGGCGATCTCTGCCGACTCCATGGTGGCCATCCTTTTCGTTGCTAGTTGTTGTTGTCAGAGTTGTCGAGACCGAAGCGCGCTCGCAACTCGGTTTCGCGCTCCGCGGCCTCGCCGAGCGCGTCAGAGGTAAAGTCTCTCACTTGCGCGAGCATGCCCACGGCGCCGGCGGCTGTGCGGCGGGCGACGTGGTTGGGGTGCAGGGCCTGCAGCCTGCGCATCACCCACAGCGTGATGAGCGCGCCGAGCGACAGGTAGAACAGCCGTCTGATCATCGCCGTGGCCTCGCCCTGCGCGGCCTGCGCGCCTCGATGGCCCGGCGGATGCCGTAGCTCAGCGACGACACCTTGATCAGCGGCCCGGTGAAGATGGTCTCGGTCACCGCGCTCAGCTTGGCGGCGTGCCCGCTGACCTGCTTGACGTCTTTGGCGATGGCCTCGACGGCGACCAGCTGCCTGTTGGTCTCGTTGACGGTGACGCTCACGTCGTCGAGCAGCGGCGCCATGCGGTCGCTCAGGTCGGAGACCGCCTTGGTGGTCTCGGTGAGCAGCCTGGCGAGCTTGACGAGCACCATGGCGAGCACGCAGACCAGGACCACCCAGCCCGTGGCGGCGATCAGCCCGGCGACCTCTCCAGCGGTAAGCATCCGCTCATCTCCCTCGTACGCTGGGCCGGAACGGCAAGAACCCTATCGCGTCCGGGCGACAACATTGCTGAGGACGTCGTCCTTGATCAGATCACCGCTCCGGCCCTCCGGCTCCGCCCGCTCGAGGGCAGCGGCCCGCGAACGGCCCTGATCTCGGACGCGACCAGCCGCGCCGCCCGCGGGAAGGCGGGCCGGAGCGGAGCGCCCTGCGGTCAGGAGCCTCGCAGGAAGTCGCGGATCCTGGCCCAGCGGTCGGCGATGGGCGCCTCGGCGCCGTGCTTGGTGGGCTCGTAGTAGCGGCGCTCGCGCACCTGCTCGGGCGCGTAGTCCTGACGGACCAGGCCGTGGTCGAAGTCGTGCGGGTACTTGTAGCCGTCGCCGTGGCCGAGCTTGGCGGCGCCCGGGTAGTGCGCGTCGCGCAGGTGGCCGGGGACCTGGCCGATGAGGCCGCGCCTGACGTCGCCGATCGCGGCCCCGATCGCCTTGACGACGGCGTTGGACTTGGGCGCGAGGGCGCAGTGGATGACCGCGTGCGCGAGGTTGATCTGCCCTTCGGGCAGGCCGATGAGCTGGACTGCCTGGGCGGCGGCGACCGCGGTCTGCAGGCAGGTGGGGTCGGCCATGCCGACGTCTTCTGAGGCGAAGATGACGATGCGCCGGGCGATGAAGCGTGGGTCCTCGCCTGCTTCGATCATGCGGGCGAGGTAGTGGAGGGCGGCGTCGGCGTCGGAGCCGCGCATCGACTTGATGAACGCGCTGATGACGTCGTAGTGCTGGTCGCCCTGCCGGTCGTAGCGGACGGCCGCCTTGTCGACGGCCTTCTCCACCACCTCGACGGTGATGTCGTCGGCCAGTAGGGCCGCGGCTTCCAGGTAGGTCAGGGAGCGCCGGGCGTCGCCGCCGGCGAGCCGGACGAGATGGTCGAGGGCCTGGGGGGCGACCGCGGCGCGTCCGCCCAGGCCGCGCTCGTCGGCCACCGCGCGTTCCAGGACGGCGCGGACGTCGTCGTCGGTCAGCGACTCCAGCGTGAGCAGCAGCGAGCGCGACAGCAGCGGGGAGATGACGGAGAAGAACGGGTTCTCTGTGGTGGCGCCGATGAAGGTGACCCAGCGATTCTCCACGGCGGGCAGCAGCGCGTCCTGCTGGGCCTTGTTGAAGCGGTGGACCTCGTCGACGAACAGCACGGTCTGGCGGCCTGTCATGCCGAGCTCGCGCCGGGCGTTGTCGATGGCGGCCCGGACGTCCTTCACGCCGGCCGAGACGGCCGAGATCTCGACGAAGCGGCGCTTGGTGACGTTCGAGACGACGTAGGCCAGCGTGGTCTTGCCGGTGCCGGGAGGGCCCCACAGGAAGAGCGACATCGGCGCCTCGCTCTCGACGAGCCGGCGCAGCGGCGTGCCGGGGCCGAGCAGGTGACGCTGGCCGATGACCTCGTCGAGGGTGCGCGGGCGCATCCGCACCGCGAGGGGTTGCGGGGTGGCCTCCTCAGCCGCCGAATCGAACAGGCTATCCACAACGCGAGATTACACGCCCCACACAGCTCTGGCTCCCGAGTCACCGGCGCGGAAGACGTAGTAGCCGGCCGCCAGGGCGAGCAGCACCGTGACAGCCGACAGGGCCAGCGTCACCGGGCGGCCGAACCTGTCGGACCCGATGGAGTTGCGGCTCGGGCTGGTGGCGTAGACCAGCAGCAGTGCGGCGACGGCCAGGCCGAGCGTCGACAGCAGCAGCGGGTTGGCGAAGCTCTGGTGGGTGGAGATGCGCGCCCCGATGGCCGCGTCCACGGAGCCGAAACGGGTCGCCTTGAGGCTTTCGCCGCTCTCCTTGGCCGCGAAGACCGCCACGGGCGCCGCCAGGGAGAGCAGGACGACCGCCCACGCGAGGAGCTGTCGCCGGCGGGCCATCAGCGTGTAGGCCAGGGCGACGGCGACCAGCAGCGGGGTCAGCACCACGGCGAAGTGGATGATCAGCGGATGTGCCGGCAGGCCGAGGACTTCGTCGAACATGTCAGGGCTCCCTAGTTGTTCTCATTTCAACTACGAATCCCAGCACGATACGGTTCGCGCTCCGCCTGATCCCACTGAGCGGTTTTCGTCACTTACGTCCGGCACATTCAAGGGCCGGTAGCATTCGCGGAGTTGTTTGGTCATGCGTAGGCAAAGTTGGAGGACATACCGGTGAGCGGCGACGACCGCCAGAGCGACCTGGCGCGAGAGCACAAGGAGCGGCAGGCGCAGCGCGCGGCCGAGCAGGCCGCCAAGGCCAGGCGGAACACCTTCATCGGCGCGGGCGTGGCCGTAGTGGTGGTGGCGGGCGGCATCTTCGCCGTGACCACCCTGGTGAACAAGGACACCGGCAAGAAGGTGGCGGCCGAGAGCACGCCCTCGGCCAGTGCCAGCACTCCCGCCGTGCCGGCTCCGACGACCGAGGCCCCGAAGAAGAAGACGGGCCCGGTGACCTGCACGTACAAGAGGGACAATTCCGGCGTCCCGTTCAAGTACGTCGGCATGCCCGGCAAGAAGCCCAACATGAAGCTGAAGACGATGACCGTGTCCACCAACCACGGCGACATCGTCATCGACGTCGACCCGGCGGCCACCCCCTGCTCGGTCAACTCGATGGCTTTCCTGGCCAAGAAGGGCTTCTACGACAACACCAAGTGCCACCGGCTGGCGACGCCCGAGACGTCGGGCCTGTTCCTGCTGCAGTGCGGCGACCCGAAGGCCAAGGCCGACGGCAAGAACCCGACCGACGGCCAGGGCAACGCGGGCTACGTCTTCGCCGACGAGAACGTCGGCATCCCCTACAGCAAGGGCATCGTGTTCCTGACCCAGCCGGCAGAGGCGTCAGGCCAGAACAGCAGCCAGTTCGGCATCTCGTTGTCGGACGAGAACGCGCAGCTCGACCCGCAGCTCTCGGTGCTCGGCATGGTCCGCTCCGGCCTGGAGATCATCGAGAAGGTCGCCAAGGACGGCGTCATCATCAGCGACCAGGACATCACGGGCGACGGCGGCTCGACCGCTCCGAAGAACCCGATCATCATCAAGAAGGTCACGGTCAGCTAGACGCGACGAGGGGCAGGCGTCGTACGGCGCCTGCCCCTCGTCATGCCCGGTGTCAGCCCTCGTTCTTGGGCTGGGCGTCGACGCCCGCCTCCTTGCGCTGCTCCGCCGTGATGGCCGTGGGCGCGCCGGTGAGCGGGTCGAAGCCGGAGGCGGTCTTCGGGAAGGCGATCACGTCACGGATCGACTCGCCGTTGGACAGCAGCATGCAGATGCGGTCCCAGCCGTAGGCGATGCCGCCGTGCGGGGGCGGGCCGTACTTGAACGCCTCCAGCAGGAAGCCGAACTTGCTCTCGGCCTCCGGCTTGGAGATGCCGAGCACGTCGAAGACCCGCTGCTGCATCTCGGCCCGATGGATACGGATCGAGCCGCCGCCGATCTCCATGCCGTTGCAGACCATGTCGTAGGCGTAGGCGAGAGCCTCGGCCGGGTGGTCCTGGAAGGTGTCGGCCCACTCCGGCTTGGGGCCGGTGAACGGGTGGTGGACGGCGGTCCAGCCGCCCTCGCCGTCCTCCTCGAACATGGGCGCGTCGACGACCCACAGGAACGACCACAGCGACTCGTCGATGAGCCCGCAGCGGCGGCCGATCTCCAGCCGGGCCGCGCCGAGCAGGTCGCGCGAGGCGTTGCGGGCTCCGGCGGCGAAGAAGATCGCGTCGCCGGGCTTGGCCTGGACCGCGACGGCCAGGCCGTCGAGCTCCTCCTCCGACAGGTTCTTGGCGACCGGGCCGCCGAGCGTGCCGTCGTCCTGGACCAGCACGTAGGCCAGCCCCTTGGCGCCGCGCGAGCGCGCCCACTCCTGCCAGGCGTCGAGCTCCTTGCGGGTCTGCTTGGCACCCTCGGGCATGACGACCGCGCCCACGTACTCGGCCTGGAAGACGCGGAAGCTGGTGTTGGCGAAGTAGCCGGTCATGTCGACGAGCTCCTGGCCGAAGCGCAGGTCGGGCTTGTCGGAGCCGTAGCGGGCCATCGCGTCGGCGTACGTCATGCGCGGCAGCGGCATCGGGATCTCGTAGCCGAGGATCTCCTTCCACAGCCGCCCGATCAGCTTCTCGCCGACCGCGATGACGTCCTCCTGGTCGACGAAGGACATCTCGATGTCGATCTGGGTGAACTCGGGCTGCCGGTCGGCGCGGAGGTCCTCGTCGCGGTAGCACTTGGCGAGCTGGTAGTAGCGCTCCAGCCCGGCCACCTGGAGCAGCTGCTTGAACAGCTGCGGCGACTGCGGCAGCGCGTACCAGTTGCCCGGCTGGAGGCGGACCGGAACCAGGAAGTCGCGGGCGCCCTCGGGCGTGGAGCGGGTCAGCGTCGGGGTCTCGACGTAGACGAAGCCGAGCTCGTGCATCACGTCGTTGGCCAGGTAGGTGGCCTTCGAGCGGGTGCGCATCGCGGCGGCCACCTGCTGACGGCGGATGTCGAGGTAGCGGTACTTGAGCCGGGCCTCCTCGGAGACGCCGACGTTGCCCTCGATCGGGAACGGCAGCGGCGCCGACTCGCTGAGCACCTCGACCCGCTCGGCCACGACCTCGATCGCGCCTGTCGGCAGCTCGGGGTTGGCGTTGCCCTCGGGCCTGACCCTGACCTCGCCGACGATCTTGACGCAGTACTCGGCGCGCAGGTCGTGGGCGTGGTCCTCCTCGCGGAAGACCACCTGCGCCGAGCCCGAGGCGTCGCGCAGGTCGATGAAGACCACACCACCGTGATCACGGCGTCTGGCCACCCATCCTGCGAGCGTCACCTGCTGCCCGGCGTGCTCCTCACGGAGCGACCCTGCCGTATGCGTGCGGATCACTGCACTTTCCCCTTCAAGACGTCGACGACCTGGGCCAGCGGCACCTCGGTCTGCTCAGCGGTGGTCAGGTCCTTCAGCTGGACGGCCTGCGCCGCCAGGTCACGTTCGCCCAGGATCAGCGCGTACCGGGCGCCGGAGCGGTCGGCGCCCTTCATCGCGCCCTTGAGCCCCTTGCCCCCATAGGCCATGTCAGCACTGATGCCCGCCTGGCGCAGCTCGGTGATGAGCAGGAACATCCGGCGGCGGGCTTCGTCACCCAGCGGGACACCGTACACCTCGACGCGGCGCGGCGCGCTCTCGCCCAGCAGCCCCTCGGCCTCCATGGCCAGGAAGGTGCGGTCGACGCCGAGCGCCCAGCCGACGCTGGGCAGCGGCGGCCCGCCCAGCATCTCGCTCAGCCCGTCGTAGCGGCCGCCGCCGCCGACGGCCGACTGCGAGCCGAGGCCGCCGTGCACGAACTCGAACGTGGTGCGCGTGTAGTAGTCGAGCCCGCGCACCAGCCGGGGGTCGTCCTCGAAGGCGACGCCCACGGCCGTGAGCAGCGCGCGGACCTCCTCGTGGTAGGCCTTGCAGGCCGCGCAGAGGTGGTCGACGACCAGGGGCGCGCCGGTGAGCTGCGCCTGCACCTCGGGCCGCTTGTCGTCGAGCACCCGCAGCGGGTTGATCTCGATGCGGGCCCTGGTGTCGGCGTCGATGTCGAGCCCGCGCAGGAACTCCTGCAGCGCGGCCCGGTAGGCGGGACGGCAGGTACGGTCGCCGAGCGAGTTCAGCAGCAGCGTGACGTTCTTCAGCCCGAGCCCGGCGAAGCCCTCGGCGGCGAGCAGGATCAGCTCGGTGTCGAGCGCCGGATCCTCGGAGCCGAGCGCCTCGGCTCCGACCTGCCAGAAGTGGCGGTAGCGCCCCTTCTGGGCGCGCTCGTAGCGGAACTGGCTGCCCGAGTACCACAGCTTGACCGGCAGCTGGCCGTTGTGCAGGCCGTGCTGCAGGACGGCGCGCACCACCGACGCGGTTCCCTCCGGCCGCAGCGTCAGCGAGCGGCCCGCCTTGTCGGGGAAGGTGTACATCTCCTTGGAGACGATGTCGGTGGACTCGCCCACGCCCCTGGCGAACAGCTGGGTGTCCTCGAAGACGGGTGTCTCGACGTAGCCGTAACCCGCCCGCCGTACCGGGGCGACCAGAGCCTCGCGTACGGCGAGGACCTGCTCGGAGCGGGGCGGCAGCCAGTCGAAGGTGCCCTTGGGTGCTTGGAAGCTCATCAGATCCCTCGTGTGGGACCGGCGTGCGGCGCGGCCTCCTTGAGATAGGGGTTCGTGGCGCGCTCGTGGCCGATCGTGGTCTTTGGTCCGTGGCCCGGCAGGACGACCGTATCGTCAGGCAGCGGCAGGCACTTTTCGGCCAGGCTGCGCAGGATCGTCGGGTAGTCGCCGCCCGGCAGGTCGGTGCGGCCGATGGAGCCGGCGAACAGCAGGTCGCCCGAGAACATGATCTCGTCAGCGGGCAGCCGGAAGCTCACCGACCCCCTGGTATGGCCGGGCGTGTGGTCGACCACGAACCGCAGGCCCGCGAGCTCGAGCACGGCGCCGTCGGACAGTTCTCTGACGTCGTCGGGCTCGCTCAGCGTGAGGCCGCCGAACAGCTCCGCGCTGGTGGCGGACCAGCCCGCGGCCGGGTCGGTCAGCAGGTGGCGGTCGTCGGGATGGATCCAGGCCGGCACGTCACGCGCGCCGCAGACCGGGGCCACCGACCAGACGTGGTCGAGGTGGCCGTGCGTCAGCAGGACGGCGACCGGCTTCAGCCGGTGCTCGCGCAGCATCTCCTCGACACCGTCGAAAGCGTCCTGACCTGGGTCTACGATCACGCACTCCTCGCCCGACGCGGGCGCGACGGCGTAACAATTGGTCTGGAACGCCCCTGCGGGGAAGCCTGCGATGAGCATCTGCCTCAGCTGATCTCGTCAAAAAGCCAATGGGAATGTAACCGAAGGGTACCGGTGCGGGTCGCCGGGCTGCGAATCATTGCCCGTTGGCCGATACGATTCGCCCACCTCAGTTGATTGACTATGGGAGGCAAAGCGGTGGCCACGGGGAAGGACCGGCAGAAGCAGCTCGCCCGCGAGCACTACGAACGGCAGATGTCACGCCGGATCGAGCGCGAGCAGAAGACCAAGCGCACGGCGATCATCGGCTCCACCGTGGGCGTGGTGGTCGTGGTGGGCGGCATCGTGGCCGCGGTCGCGCTGCTGAACGGGGGCGACACGCCGACCGACGCGGCGGCCTCGCCGCAGCCGTCGGCCTCCACGCCCGAGTCCGCCTCGGCCACACCGGCCGCGGCGCCCAAGGGGTTCGACGCGAAGACCAGCACCTGCGACTACGCGGCCGATACGGCGGGCGGCACGATCAAGGACGTGGGCAAGCCCCCGACCAAGGTCAGCGTCAAGCCGGCCACCAAGACGCTCACGTTCGCCACGAGCCAGGGCGACATCGTGGTCGAGCTGAACAACGCCAAGGCGCCGTGCACGGTCAACTCGCTGGAGTTCCTGGCCAAGAAGAAGTACTACGACGGCAGCAAGTGCCACCGGCTGGGCAGCGACCAGTTCCCGATGCTGCAGTGCGGCGACCCGACGGCCAAGGCCGACGGCAAGAGCCAGACCGACGGCCAGGGCGGCCCCGGCTACGTGATGGCCGAGGAGAACCTCCAGGGCGCCACGTACAAGCGCGGCGTGATGGCGATGGCCAAGACCTCCGCGCCCGGCAGCACCGGAAGCCAGTTCTTCCTGGTGTACGGCGACACGGGGCTTCCCGCCCAGTACACCCCTGTCGGTACGATCACGAAGGGGCTGGACATCCTCGACAAGGTAAACAAAGCAGGCGTCATCACCCCCGGCCCGGACGGCACGGGGGCGCCGAAGGAAACCGTCGAAATCAAACACGTGACAATCTCTGGCAAGAGCTGACGTAATACAAACTAGGGACATAGGTGTCCCGAAGGGTCTGATGGAAAGTGCGGGAGGACACGGTGAGCACCGACCCGTGGGGCCGGGTAGACGACGACGGCACCGTCTACGTGACAACGGCCGAGGGAGAACGGGCCGTCGGGTCCTGGCAGGCAGGTGAACCCGAGGAAGCTCTGGCGTACTTCCATCGCAAGTACGACGAGCTGGCCGGCCAGGTGCAACTGCTGGAGCAGCGGGTCAAGGGCACCGACCTGGCACCGGCGCAGGCCGAGGCCACCATCGCCAAACTGCGCGAGGCGGTGGCCGACGCGCACGCGATCGGCGACCTGGCGGCCCTGACGACCAGGCTCGACGCCCTGTCGGAGCTGGTCGCGCACCGCCGCGAGGAGGTCAAGGCCGCCCGCGAGCACGCGCGTGTGGAGGCCAGGGCGGTCAAGGAGCGCATCGTCGGCGAGGCCGAGCGCATCGCCGACGAGACCACTCACTGGAAGTCCGGCGGCGAGCGGCTGCGCCAGCTCGTCGAGGAGTGGAAGGCGGCCGACCGCATCGACCGGGTCACCGAGGCCACGCTGTGGAAGCGGCTGTCGGCCGCCCGCACCGCCTTCGCCAAGCGCCGCAAGCAGTACTTCGCGGGCCTGGACGAGCAGCGTGAGGGCGTCCGCGCGGCCAAGGAGGCCATCGTGGCCGAGGCCGAGGCGATCGCCGACTCGACCGACTGGGGCGCGACGGCGGCCGTCTACCGCGAGCTGATGCAGCAGTGGAAGCACGCCGGCAGGGCCTCGCGCGAGGTCGAGGACGAGCTGTGGGCGCGTTTCAAGGCCGCCCAGGACCAGTTCTTCCAGGCCAGGTCCGCGGTCTTCGCCGAGCGCGACGCCTCGCTGGCGGCC
Organism: Nonomuraea sp. NPDC005983; assembly: GCF_040614375.1. Classification (NCBI taxonomy): domain Bacteria; kingdom Bacillati; phylum Actinomycetota; class Actinomycetes; order Streptosporangiales; family Streptosporangiaceae; genus Nonomuraea; species Nonomuraea sp. NPDC005983. Next base: position 85,787 of record NZ_JBEXUP010000011.1, on the reverse strand, counting down.
AACGCGCTGGCCAAGGAGGAGCTGCTGGCCGAGGCCGAGAAGATCCTGCCGGTCACGGACGTCCGCACCGCCAGGTCCGCGCTCCGCTCCATCCTGGAGCGGTGGGAGGCCGCCGGCCCGGTGCCGCGCGAGCAGCGCGACCGTCTCGAGGGCGGGCTGCGCAAGGTCGATGAGGCCGTACGCAAGGCCGAGGACGCCGAGTGGAAGCGGTCCAACCCGGAGGCCAGGGCCCGCGCGCAGAGCACGGTCGACCAGTTGCGCACCTCGATCGAGCAGCTGGAGAAGCGGCTGGCGAAGGCTCAGGCGGCCGGCCGGGCCAAGGACGTCAAGGAGGCCGAGGAGGCCATCACGGCCCGCCGCTCCTGGCTGGAGGAGGCCGAGCGCACGCTCGCCGAGTTCAGCTGATCTCTCGTGGGTCTCCGCGGGCGAAGGGGGTCGCCTGCGGACAACCGGCAGCTCACGTCCGCGAATTTCCCCGGTTTTTGCGTCCGCTGTCCCGAATATTGACCGTCACGGACATGGCGCCATGGCCCGATCGCGCGTCTAAAGTGACGGCATGGAGCCGGTGACCGACGCGCGTGCCCTGGTCGACGAGCTGTTTCCGGACGCGTTGTACGCCTTCCTGGGCGGCAGCGCGCTGACCGATCGGCGCACCGCGACCTCCGACCTGGACGTGGTCGTCGTGCTCGACGGCCCGGTCACCTCCTACCGCGAGTCGCGGCGGTGGCGCGGCTGGCCCGTCGAGCTGTTCGTGAACAACCCGATCAGCCTGTCAGCGCGCCTGGACGCCGACTTCGCGCGGGGCCGCCCCAGCCTCCCCCGGATGTGCGCCGACGGTGTCGTGCTGGCAGACCGCACCGGCGGCACGGCCAGCACCCTCCAGGAGGCCCTGCGTGCCCGTCTGGAGGCCGGTCCGCCGCTCCCCGCCGCCGGAGACCTGGAGTGGGCCCGCTACGCCCTCACGGACCTCCTGGACGACCTGTCGGGCGCGACCGACCCCGGCGAGCAGGCGTACATCCGATGGGAACTCGTCCAGGACACCGCCAGGCTGGCGCTGACCGCCGCCGGCCACTGGCACGGCAGCGGCAAGTGGCTGCTGCGCGAGCTGCGCGCGCACGACCCCGCGCTGGCCGCCGACCTGCTCGCGGCCGCCGAGGACCCGGTGCGGCTCGCGGCGGTCTCCGTCAGCGTGCTGGACCGCGTGGGAGGCCGCCTGTGGGAGGGCTACCGCGCCGAAGGCGACCCGTTCCACCTGCGCCTCACCCACCTCACCCCGGGCGGGCTCAGCGCCGAGACGGCCCAGAGCTCGGGGATGCAGCGCCTGGCGGCTGTCAGCAGGGCCACGGCCGGTTCGAGCCGTCTGTGGATGGGCCAGACCCACGTGGCCCCGGCCACCCGCTCGGCCGACCACCACCACGGCGCGTCGGAAACGGCGATCTACGTGGTCAGCGGCACCCCGTCGTTCGTCTTCCTGGACCCTGACGACGGAGGCGAGACCCGGCTGGAGACCGCGCCGGGCGACTACGTCTACGTGCCGCCGTACGTGCCTCACCGCGAGGAGAACCCCGACCCGTCGCAGGAGGCGGTGGTGGTGATCGCCCGCAGCACCCAGGACGCGATCGTGGTCAACCTGCCGGACCTGAGGTGGCCCCACCTCGGGTGAGGGCGCCTGCGCCGAGGGCCCGGCTCAGCTGCCCGCGCCGCTGACGCGGTACACGTCGAACACGCCCTGAATGCTGCGCACGGCCTTCAGCACGTGACCGAGATGCTTCGGGTCGCCCATCTCGAAGGTGAACTTGCTGATCGCCACCCGGTCGCGCGAGGTCGTGACGGACGCGCTCAGGATGTTCACGTGCTGGTCGGAGAGCGTGCGGGTGACGTCGGAGAGCAACCTCGGCCGGTCGAGCGCCTCGACCTGGATCGCCACCAGGAACACGCTGTCGTCGCCGGGCGACCAGCTCACCTCGACCAGCCGGTCGGGCTGCTCCTTGAGCTGCTGGACGTTGGTGCAGTCGGCCCGGTGCACCGACACGCCGTGCCCGCGCGTGACGAATCCGACGATCTCGTCGCCCGGAACCGGCGTGCAGCACTTGGACAGCCGCACCCACACGTCGGCGTCGCCCGCCGCCACCACGCCGGCGCCGCCGCCCCTGGGACGGCCGCGCAGCCGCGTCGGCAGCGACGTCTCGGCGATGTCCTCCTCGGCGCTGTCAACGCCCCCGATGGACGCCACCAGCTTCTGCACGACCGACTGGGCGGCGATGTGGCCCTCTCCGACGGCCGCGTACAGCGCCGACACGTCGGGGTAGCGCAGGTCGCGGGCGAGCGCCAGCAGCGATTCGCCCGACATGAGCCGCTGCAACGGCAGGCCCTGCTTGCGCATCGCCCTGCCGATGGCCTCCTTGCCCGCCTCGATCGCCGTCTCGCGGCGCTCCTTCGAGAACCACTGGCGGATCTTGTTGCGGGCGCGCCCGGACTTGACGAACTTCAGCCAGTCGCGCGACGGGCCCGCGTCGGGCGACTTGGAGGTGAAGATCTCCACCGTGTCGCCGTTGCCCAGCCGCGACTCCAGCGGCACCAGCCGGCCGTTGACCCGCGCGCCGATACAGCGGTGACCGACCTCGGTGTGCACGGCGTACGCGAAGTCGACCGGGGTCGCCCCCTCGGGCAGCGCGACCACCTGGCCGCGCGGCGTGAACACGTACACCTCGGAGACCGACAGGTCGAAGCGGAGGGACTCGAGGAACTCGCCCGGGTCGGCGGTCTCCTTCTGCCAGTCGAGCAGCTGACGCAGCCAGGCCATGTCGCTGCCCGGCTTGACCTTGCCCGCAGCGCTGGGGGCGCCGACCTCCTCCTTGTACTTCCAGTGCGCGGCCACGCCGTACTCGGCCCGGTGGTGCATCGCGTGCGTGCGGATCTGCAGCTCGACCGGCTTGCCCTCGGGACCTATCACCGTGGTGTGCAGCGACTGGTACATGTTGAACTTGGGCATCGCGATGTAGTCCTTGAACCTGCCCGGCACCGGGTTCCACCGCGCGTGGATCGTGCCCAGGGCGGCGTAGCAGTCGCGGACGCTGTCGACCAGGACCCGGATGCCCACCAGGTCGTAGATGTCGTCGAAGGCGACGTCGCGGGCGATCATCTTCTGGTACACCGAGTAGTAGTGCTTCGGCCGGCCCTTGACCACCGCGCGGATCCTCGCCTCGCGCAGGTCGCCGGAGACCTTCTCGATGACCTCCTGCAGGAACAGGTCGCGGCGCGGGGCCCGCTCCGACACCATGCGCGCGATCTCGTCGTAGCGCTTGGGGTAGAGCATGGCGAAGGCGAGGTCTTCCAGCTCCCACTTGATCGTGTTCATGCCCAGCCGGTGCGCCAGCGGCGCGAAGATCTCCAGCGTCTCGCGCGACTTCTGGTGCCGTTTGTGCTCGGGCAGGTAACGCATGGTGCGCATGTTGTGCAGCCGGTCGGCCAGCTTGATGATCAGCACGCGGATGTCGCGCGACATGGCGACGACCATCTTGCGGACGGTCTCGGCCTGCGCGGCGTCGCCGAACTTCACCTTGTCGAGCTTGGTGACACCGTCGACCAGCGACCCGATCGTGTCGCCGAAGTCGGAGCGCAGCTCCTCCAGGCCGTAGGCGGTGTCCTCGACCGTGTCGTGCAGCAGCGCCGCGCACAGGGTCTCGTCGTCGGTGCCGAGCTCGGCCAGGATCGTCGCCACGGCCAGCGGGTGGGTGATGTACGGGTCGCCGCTCTTCCGCTTCTGGTCGCGATGGTGGTAGGCGGCGACGTCGTAGGCACGCTCGATGAGGCGCAGGTCGGCCTTGGGATGGGTGGCGCGGACGGTCCTGAACAATGGCTCGAGCACCGGGTTCATGGCCCCACCCCCAAAGCGCCGTCGACGCACCGCGGGCGCACCGGAGGCAGGCTCGGCGTTGCCTGCCTCGGTTACGTCGGGCGCTACCACATCACGGGGCACACAGACTCCTTACGTTCGAGTCCAGGCCCTCCAGTGTATCCAGGCAGCAAACCCGGAGTTCCGCGGGACCGGCTCAGACGATCACCAGGGAGCGGGTGTCGACCCCCTGGAGGCGCTCGCGCCCCTTGAGGAAGGCCAGCTCCATCAGCACGGCGACGCCGACCACCTGGGCTCCGGCCCGCCGCAACAGCTCCACGGTCGCCTCGGCGGTGCCGCCCGTGGCCAGCACGTCGTCGACGACGAGGACGCGGTCGCCGGGTGCGAACGCGTCGCGGTGCACCTCGATCGTCGCGGAGCCGTATTCCAGATCGTAGGACTCTTCAAGGGTTTCGGCCGGCAGTTTGCCCTTCTTCCGTACCGGGACGAACCCCGCTCCCGCCTGGTACGCCACGGGCGCGGCCAGGATGAAGCCGCGCGCCTCGATCCCGACGATCTTGTCAACCTCGAACAGCCCTGCCAACTCGTCGACGACGGCCGCGAAGGCGCGGGTGTCGCCCAGCAACGGGGTGATGTCCTTGAACAACACTCCTGGCTGGGGGTAGTCGGGAACGTCGCGGATGTGTTCCAGGATCATCGTGCTCAACTCAGTCATCACGTCACTCCTTCAGCAATCAACGTGGCAGCAAACAACGCGGGGTCCATCATGGCCCATCGCGCGCACTCCCTGCGCCCGGCAGCACGACGCCTCCGCCCCGGCAGGGACGGAGGCGTCGGTCGCGCCTGAGGCGCGTCAGCCCTTGGCCACCGCGGCGCTCTTGGAGCCCTTGCCGGTCGTGGCCTGGAGCCTGCGGGCGATCGCCTGGTACTTCGGCTCGCGCTCCTTCAGCGTCACCAGCAGCGGCGTGGCCACGCACAGCGACGAGTAGGTGCCGACGATCATGCCGACGAACAGGGCCAGCGACAGGTCCTTCAGGGTGCCCGCGCCCAGCAGCGTGGTGCCGATGAACAGGATCGCCGCCACCGGCAGGATCGCGACGAGCGAGGTGTTCAGCGACCTGATCAGCGTGTGGTTCAGCGCGTTGTTGGCCGCCATCGAGTACGTCTGCTTGGACGTCGTGCCGAGCTTGGCCGTGACTTCCTTGATCATGTCGAACACCACGACCGCGTCGTAGAGCGAGTAACCCAGGATGGTCAGGAAGCCCAGCAGCGTGGCCGGGGTGACCTCGAAGCCCGACCAGGCGTAGATGCCCGCGGTGATGATGAGGTCGTGGAGGAGCGCGACGATGGCGGCCAGCGCCATCTTCGGCTCGAACGCCATCGACAGGTACAGGATGATCGCGAGCATGAAGACGCCCAGACCGATCCAGGCCTTCTTGGACACCTCACCGCCCCAGGACGCCCCGATCGACTGGATGTCGACCTGGCTCGCCGGCACGCTGTACTCCTTGGCGATGGAGTTCTGCACCTTGCTGAGGTCGACCTCGGCGAGGGTCTCGGTGGTGACCCGCCAGCGGCTGCCCGCGCTCTGCACGATCGGCTGGTGCACGCCCTGGTCGAGGAAGTCGGTACGGATCTGCTCGACCGTGGCCGACGGGGCCTGGAAGGAGAAGACCGAGCCGCCCTTGAACTCGACGCCCAGGTTGAGCCCGTTGATCAGCAGACCTGCCAGCGACACGATCAGCAGCAGGCCGGACAGGCTGTACCAGAGCCTCCACTTGCCGACGAAGTCAACGTTGATCTCGCCGCGGTAGAGGCGACGCGCCAGTCCCATCTCAGGCCTCCTGCGGGGTGGTCGTGCGGCCGCCGGCGGCTGCCGAGTCGGCGCTCATGCGTTCGGCGTCGATGCCGGACAGCGGGTGCCCCTTGGCGAAGAACTTCACCCTCGCCAGCAGCGCGATGAACGGCTTCGTGAACAGGAACACCACCACGACGTCGATCAGGGTGGTCAGGCCCATCGCGAAGGCGAACCCGGCCACACCGCCGACGGCGAGCACATAGAGCACGATCGCGGCGATGAACATGACGGCGTCGGCGATCAGGATCGTGCGCCGGGCACGGACCCAGGCCACCTCGACGGCCGCGCGGAGCGAGCGCCGCCCTTCCTTCATCTCGTCGCGTATGCGTTCGAAGTAGACGATGAAGGAGTCGGCGGTGATGCCGATCGAGACCACCAGGCCGATGATGTGCGGCAGCGACAGCCGGAAGTTGGCGTTGTGGCCGAGGACGACCACCGCCGTGTAGGTGAGGACGGAGGCCACCACCAGGCTCAGCACGGCCACGACGCCCAGACCGCGGTAGTACAGCAGCGAGTAGATGACCACCAGGGCCAGGCCGATGACGCCGGCGATCAGGCCGCCCCTCAGCTGGTCCTGGCCGAGGGTCGAGGAGACCGTCTCGACGGAGCTGCGCTGGAACTTCAGCGGCAGCGCGCCGTACTTGAGCTGGTCGGCCAGCTCGTTGGCGCTCTGCTGGGTGAATCCGCCGGTGATCTCGGCGCGGCCGCCGGGGATCGGGCCGAGGATGTTCGGGGCGGTGATCACGACGCCGTCGAGGACGACCGCGACCTTGTTGCGCGGCTCCTGGGAGTTGAAGGCGGCCGAGCTGAGCTTGCTCCACTCGGTGGCGCCCTTGCTCTTGAAGTCGAGCTGGACGAGCCACTCGGGGCTGCCCTGGCGCACGCCCGCGGAGGCCGTGTCGATGTCGGTGCCGACGACCTTGGCCACGTCGAGCACGTACTTGATGCTGCCGTCGGTCTCACAGGCGGCGATCTGCTTGTTCGGATCGTCCTGGACGCCCTGGCCGCGCTGCTTCGGGTCGGTGCAGTTGAGCTTCTTGAACTGCTCCAGCACGGCGGGGTCGATGCCGTCGGGGTTGATGCCGGCGTTCGGGTCCTCGGCGGGCTGCGACGGCTGCGTGGTGGGCGTCGGCGTCGCCTTCTGGCCCTTGCTTCCGTCCTTGGCCGGCTTCTGCTGCTTCTGCTCGGTCTTCTGCTCTGTGGCCGACGGGGTCGGCGTCGGCGCGGTCAGCGCGGACGACAGCGCCTTGCCGGTGGGCGAGGCGCTGGGCTGCGGAGCTCCGGCGGACTGGGACGTGGACGGCTTCGGCTGGCCCGACTGCGACGGCGACGTGCTCGGCTTGGGCGCCTCGGTGGTGAGCTGCTGCGGAGCCTGCGTGGCCTGCATCGCGAGCACCTGGCGGAAGCGGAGCTCCGCAGTGGTGCCGACCAGCTTGATGACCTCCTCCTGACCGGCGCCAGGTACGGAGATGATGATGTTGTCGCCGGACTTGGCGACCTCCGCGTCGGAGATGCCGGTGCCGTTGACCCGATCACGGATGATGCTCACCGCGCGGTCGAGGATCTCCTCGGGCGGCGGGGCGCCGTTCTGGGTCACGGGCGAGAGGGTCACCGTCGTACCGCCGGCGAGGTCGAGCCCCAGCTTGGGCGTGAACGCCTTCTGCAGGAACATCGTCCCGCCCAGGGCGAGGATGAGCGCCAGAAGCACCAGGAGCGTTCGCCCTGGCTTGCTGTGGCGGCTGGTCGGTCGGGCCACTGGTCGTCAGTTCTTTCAGATAGGAGTTTGTCGCAGAGCCTAGTCAGGACTGCTTCGAGTTCGAGCCCTGGTCGCCGTTGCGCTCCACGCTGGCCCCGGTCTCGTCGTGCGAGGTGTCGTCCTTGTCGTCCTTGTCCACGTCCTTGGCCTCATCGGCCTCGGGCTCCGCCGGAGCGTCACCCGGGGTGACGACACGGCCGATGGCGGCCTTCACCCAGCGCGTCTCGATCCCAGGGGCGACCTCGAGGATGACGTCCTCATTGTCCACCGCCACCACGGTGCCGAACAGGCCCGTCGTCGTCATGACGCGTGCGCCGGGCGTCAGCGAGTTCTGCATCTGAGCCGCCTCCTGCTGACGCTTGCGCTGAGGACGGATCAGCAAGAAGTAGAACACCACTACCAGGAGAATCAGCGGCAGGATGCTTCCGAGTTGTCCCATGTCCATGAGAGCGACCTTCCATAGCCGTACAAGAAGTTGACACCGGCCCCGCGCCGGAAATTCCGTGCGTTGCGTCGGGCCGCGCCGCTCAGCCCCGTCAGCCTACACAGCCAGCCAAGCCACGGAGTGTAGGCCGTTGTTGCGAAACGCGGCAACGAGGCAGCGGTTCGGCGCGCGGGGAAGTTCCCGATTCGAAACGGTTGCAACCGTTCTGTAATCAGTCGAAAAGCGCCGCTCCGAACGCATCTGGGGGCGGCGTCATGCCGAGATGTGCCCAGGCCGCGGCGGTGGCAACCCGGCCGCGCGGGGTTCGGGCGAGCAGCCCCTGACGCACCAGGAACGGCTCGGCGACCACCTCCACCGTCTCGGGCTCCTCCCCCACCGCCACGGCGAGGGTCGACAGCCCCACGGGGCCGCCGCCGAACTTGCGCAGCAGCACGCCGAGCACCGCCCGGTCGAGCCGGTCGAGCCCTTCGGCGTCGACTTCGTAAAGGTTCAGCGCGGCGGCGGTGATGTCGCGGTCGATCACGCCGTCGGCCCGTACGTCGGCGAAGTCGCGCACCCGGCGCAGCAGCCGGTTGGCGATGCGGGGCGTGCCGCGCGAGCGCCTGGCGATCTCGTGCGCGCCTTCCCCGGGCAGGGGCACGCCGAGCAGCCTGGCCGACCGATAGAGCACCTGTTCGAGCTCTTCGACCTGGTAGAAGTCCATGTGGGCGGTGAAGCCGAAGCGGTCGCGCAGCGGCGCGGGCAGCAGCCCCGCCCGGGTGGTGGCGCCGACCAGCGTGAAGGGCGCGATGTCGAGCGGGATGGCGGTGGCGCCCGGCCCCTTGCCCACCACGATGTCGACCCGGAAGTCCTCCATGGCGAGGTAGAGCATCTCTTCTGCGGGGCGGGCCATGCGGTGGATCTCGTCGATGAACAGCACCTCGCCCTCGGCCAGCGTCGACAGGATGGCCGCAAGGTCGCCGGCCCGCTCAAGGGCGGGGCCGGAGGTGATCCGGAGCGGCGCGCTCAGCTCGGCCGCGATGATCATAGCCAGGGTGGTCTTGCCGAGCCCGGGGGAACCGCTCATCAGCACGTGATCGGGTGGACGGTTGCGGCGCAGCGCGCTCTCCAGCACCAGTGACAGCTGCTCCCGCACCCGCCCCTGGCCGATGAACTCGCTGAGCTTCTTCGGCCGCAGCGCCGCCTCGATCTGCAGCTCGTCGCCCTCGGCGTCGGGCGACACCAGATCCCGTTCGAAACTCACGTCCGCACTCCCACCCGCTCGCAGCCCGAAGCCGGCGGTGCCGCCACACCCGGCTCGCCCGCCACAGCCGTCGCACCAGTCTCCCCCACCCGCCGGCCCGCCGGCGCCCGGCCGAGCGGGGCCTGCCACCGGGCCGCCGCGGCGGTGGGCGTCATCGGATGCTCAGGGTGCGGAGGGCGGCCTTCAGCAGGGCGGCCACCTGGGGCTGGCGGCCCTCCGCCAAGTCCGCGTCGGCGTCGGCTTCGACGGCGGCGACGGCCTCGTCGGCGTCCTTGGCCGAGTAGCCGAGCCCCACCAGGCCGGAGTGGACCTGGTCACGCCACAGCGCCGCGCGGCGCCGGCCGTTCAGGGCGGCGTCGACCGCCTCCTCCGGGGTGCCGAGGCGGTCCTTGAGCTCCAGGACGATGCGCTGGGCGCCCTTCTGGCCGATGCCCGGCACCTGGGTGAGGGCCTTGAGATCGGCGCTCGCCACCGCCACACGCAGCGCGTTCGGCGAGTGGACGGCGAGCATCGCCAGCGCCAGCTTGGGGCCGACGCCGCTGGCCGTCTGCAGGAGCTCGAAGACGGCGCGTTCGTCGTCGGTGGCGAAGCCGTACAGGGTGAGCGACTCCTCACGCACCACGAGGGAGGTGGCCAGCCGCGCCTCCTCGCCCGTTCTGAGCGCCGCCAGCGTGCCGGGCGTGCAGTGGGTGAGGATGCCCACCCCGCCCACCTCGATCACCGCTCCGTCGGGGGCGATCGCCGCCACGCGGCCGGTCACCGACGCGATCACAGCGCCACGTCCTTTCGTGTCGTACGGCCCTGCCGCGCCCTGGCCAGGGCCTCGGCGAGGCGGTTCTGGGTGCCGCCGCGCCAGACGTGGCAGATGGCCAGCGCCAGCGCGTCGGCGGCGTCGGCGGGCTTGGGCATCTCGGCGAGCCGCAGCAGCCTGGTGACCATCGTGCCGACCTGCTTCTTGTCGGCGGTGCCGCTACCGGTGATGGCGGCCTTGACCTCGGACGGCGTGTGCAGCGCGACCGGCAGCCCGCGCCTGGCCGCGCAGAGCACGGCGATGCCCGCCGCCTGCGCGGTGCCCATCACGGTGCGGACGTTGTGCTGGCTGAACACCCGCTCGACCGCGACCGCGTCGGGCCGCACCTCGTCGAGCCACTGCTCGATGCCGGCCTCGATGCCGACCAGCCGCGCGCCCAGCTCCTCGTCGGCGCCGGTGCGCACCACGCCGACGGCCACCAGCGACAGCGGCACCCCGGGACGCCCCTCGACCGCCCCGAGGCCGCATCTGGTCAGCCCGGGATCGACGCCCATCACCCGCACCGGCCCCGCCTCTCCCCGCGCCACGCGAACATCTGTTCGGCACGAGACTCTACCCCGGCTGACGTGCCCGCGCACCGGAAAACGCCCGTCAGAAGTACTCGAGCATGTACGGCTTGGCGGCGAAGGCGGTATCGAGGCTCTCGTCGTGCCGGTCGTCGCCCGTCATGAGCCCGGCGCCGCGCAGCGTGGCCGTCGGGACGCCGGCGTACAGCGCCGAGAAGCCGTTCACGGTGAGCCTGGGGCCTTCGGCGGACGTCCTTGAGCCGGCGGCCGTGGCCGTGCCGGAGCCGCCCGACACCTCGAGCCGCCAGAGCCCCGTGTTGCCCGGCCGCAGCGGGTCGTCCACCTCGGCCACCGCGTCGAGGGTGACGCCCTGGGGATAGCCCCTGCGCTGGACGGCCGCCGCCACGTCGGTCACCCTGAACATCCACCGGGTGCCGGTGAGGTGGTCCGTGGACCGCTCCCGCAGCAGCCACAGGACGGGGTCGTCGGGAGCGACGGCGGCGACGACCTTGGTGGCGACCGTCGAGGAGGTGCCGACCAGCGCCCACAGCGCCCTGGCGGTGTCCGCGGAGCCGGCGACGAGGTTGCCGACCTCGATGTCGCCGCCGTCCCAGCGGTAGATGAGATAGCCGTCGTCGGCGAGGTAGAGGAAGTCGTCGGGCCGGCCGAGCCAGGTGCGCAAGGTGGGCTCGTCCCAGGAGACCGGGCCTGAGGCGCGGGACGCGCCGTGCACGCGGTGCAGCACGGAGATGACCTCGGCGGCGTCGTCGGGGCCCATCCGGCGCAGCTTCACCTGGCCGGACGTCCTGATCGTGCGCAGCGCCTCCGGCTGGAGCGTGACATGGAGCCGGGCTCCGGCGTGCTCGTAGCCGACCGAGCGGTAGATGGGCGTGGTGGCCGGATACAGGACGGAGACGGCGTCGCCCAGGGCGGCGGCGCGCTCGACCACCGCCCGCATGATCTGGGTGCCGACGCCGCGACCGCGGTCTTCCGGGTTGACGGCGACTCCCGCGACCCCGGTCATCGGCTGCGGCCTGCCGTGCCACCACTGGGTGAACGGGCGCAGGCGCGCGGAGGCGGCGAGCCTGCCGCCGTCGAAGGCGCCGAGGTAGCGGCCCTCCGGCAGGGTTTTCACCATGCTGCGCCAGAGCTCCGCCTCGGGGGCCGGCAACAGGCCGAAGGAGCGCTTGCGGATGTCCAGGACGGCGTCGAGGTCGTCGGGGGTGATGTCGCGAATTTCCACGAGCACCTAACCTACGCAGCGGCCCGGGCGGAACGCGAGCCGTTCCCCGCCGTGATGGCGAGCCTGTCGAGGTAGAGCAGCTGCGCCGCCACCGTGGCGGCCAGGGCGACGACGACGACCACGAGCGGGGTGGCGACGCCGACGTCCGGGGACGCCTGCCGGAAGCCCATGAGCTGCTGCATCAGGGAGACCGGCGCGGTGGCCAGGTCGTGCTCCTGGGCGGCCAGCAGGGGCCAGAGCAGGTCCTGGCCGTTCATCAGGGCGACCGCTCCGGCCAGGATGCCCGCCATGGGCAGCGAGCGCAGGACGACTCCGGACAGGAAGTCTCTGTCGGTGCGCTCCGCCAGGCCTTTGCAGAGCAGGGTCAGCACGAGCATCGCGGGCACCGACACCAGGAGCGGCGGGATGAGCGCGAGGAAGGTGTCGACGAGGCCCATGCCGCGCAGCATCTGCCAGTCGGCGAGGCTGAGCGGGCCGAACCCGGCGAACAGCCAGGGCGCGAAGGGCAGCAGGAGCCACTCGCTGTGCCGTCCCAGCGGACGCAGCCCGCCGATGCCGAGCGCCGCCAGGTAGGCGGTGCCGACGGAGATCAGGGCGCCGATCACGGCGGGCACCCAGGTGTTGACCTGGGTGCGCAGCGTCGAGGGCGCGCCGGTGACCGGCTGCTTCGCGGCGAACAGGGCCGACAGCCACGGCCACGCCAGCAGCAGCGCGACCACGGCCACCACGCCCAGCGCCGCCACCCCGACCAGCACGTTCCCGGTGCTCACCCGCCGCGCGGAGGGCTGAGGAGCCGGTGGGGCGTCCGCCGGCGCGGAGACCTGCCCGTGCGCGGGCGAGGACGCCGAGCCGGCCTGCTCGAACGCGCCCGCCTGCCCAGGCACGAGCGGCGGGGCCGCCTGTCCGTAAGCGGGCTGCGCGACTCGGGAGCCCGGGTCGGGCGCCGGGCGCGGCGTGAGGGTGATGCGCAGGCCGCTCACGGCCGCGACGATCGTGGCGACGACTCCCAGGACGCCGACCAGCACCCCGGAGGCGGTCGCCATGGCGGCTCCCAGGCCGAGCTTGAAGTCACGGAACGCCAGGGAGTACTGGAGGCTCGCCACGGTGTCGGTAGAGCCGTTGGGGCCGCCCTGGGTCATCGCCAGGCCCACCGAGAAGGCCTGCAGCGCCACGGCGAGGGTCGCCAGGACGAGGAGCGCGCCGACGGCGAGCACGGACGCCGTCACGGTGCCGCCCCTGAGCGTGGGCAGGAACGCTGTCACCGCCAGCGCGCACAGCACGCCGAACGTGGCCGCCGCGATGACGAGCCTGAGCGCGCCCGGCGCGGTCGCCGGGTCGCGCAGCCCCTCGGCCAGCACGACCACCCCCGAGGCGTCAGGACGCAGCCCCTGGAGCCAGGCTGCCGCGACCGCCACCGGGGAGAAGGTGACGATCGCCAGCGACAGCACGATCCGTCCGGCGCGTCTGGGCCAGGCGCCGGCCCTGTCGAGCGCCAGCGCGAGCAGTGGCCCCACCACCACGGTCACCAGCAGGGGCGCGAGCGAGAGCGAGAGCGAGAAGCCGAGCGCGCGCCAGAACGCGGCGTCGCCCACGAGCTGCCCGTAGTTGTCGAGCCCCACGAACCTGCTCGGCCCGGCGATCCTGCCCGTCTCGAAGCTGAGCACGATCGTCTGGACGGTCGGGATGATCAGCGTGATCAGGGCACCGACGAGGGCCGGCAACGCCAGCAGCCAGCCGAGGGCGCGGGAGGGAGTCTGGGTCGGGGAGGTCACGACGCGACACCCTACGCGGACACCGCCCCGCCCGCCACGCCGACCTCAGGACCGCTCCACGAGCTCCGCCCGCACGCCATCGGCGAGCCGGGGCCCGCACGGACAGCCGTTGGACGCCGGGCTTTCGCGGGTCGGCACCTGTGCGGCAGGGCCGTGGACAGCCGAAAGGGCCCGCCGTGGCGGGCCCCGCAGAGAGCGGCTCAGGCCTCGAGCTTCTCCATGATGTCGTCGGAGACGTCGAAGTTGGCGAACACGTTCTGCACGTCGTCGCTGTCCTCGAGCGCGTCGATGAGGCGGAACACCTTTTTGGCGCCCTCCTCGTCGAGCGGGACGCTCATCGTCGGCAGGAAGCTCGACTCGGCCGAGTCGTAGTCGATGCCGGACTCCTGCAACGCCTTGCGCACCGGCACCAGGTCGCCGGCCTCGGACACGACCTCGAAGGAGTCGCCGAGGTCGTTGACCTCCTCGGCGCCCGCCTCGAGGACCGCCATCAGGACGGTGTCCTCGTCGAGGCCGTTCTTGGGGACGATCACGACGCCCTTGCGGTTGAACATGTACGACACCGACCCGGGGTCGGCCAGCGAGCCGCCGTTGCGGGTCAGCGCGACCCGCACCTCGGAGGCCGCGCGGTTGCGGTTGTCGGTGAGGCACTCGATCAGCACCGCGACGCCGCCGGGCGCGTAGCCCTCGTACATGATGGTCTGCCAGTCGGCCCCACCGGCCTCCAGACCGCCGCCGCGCTTACGGGCCCGCTCGATGTTGTCGTTGGGCACCGAGTTCTTCTTGGCCTTGAAGATGGCGTCGAAGAGGGTGGGGTTGGCGTCAGGGTCGGGGCCGCCGGTCCGGGCCGCCACTTCGATGTTCTTGATGAGCTTCGCGAACAGCTTGCCGCGCTTGGCGTCGAGCGCGGCCTTCTTGTGCTTCGTCGTCGCCCATTTGGAGTGGCCGGACATTACCTAGAGCTCCCTCACCATGTCTACGAAGTATCGGTGCACGCGAGTGTCCCCGGTCAGCTCGGGGTGGAACGAGGTCGCGAGCAACGGCCCTTGGCGGACCGCGACGATCCTATCCCCCGGCTCGGCCCTGCCCAGCACTTCGACGTCAGAGCCGACGGATTCCACCCACGGCGCGCGGATGAAGACGGCGTGCACGGGCGCGCCGGCGAAGTCGAGGTCGGCCTCGAACGAGTGGATCTGGCGGCCGAAGGCGTTGCGCCTGACCACCATGTCGATGCCGCCGACGGTCTGCTGACCTGCGGCGCCGTCCTCGATCCTGTCGGCCAGCATGATCATGCCGGCGCAGGAGCCGTAGGCGGGCATGCCGTCCTTGACGCGCATGCGCAGCGGTTCGAGCATGTCGAAGGTGTCGGCGAGCTTCCACATCGTGGTCGACTCGCCGCCGGGGATGACCAGCCCGTCGACCGCCTCCAGTTCGGCCGGCCTGCGCACGGCGGTGGCCGACGCGCCTGCTTCCTGGAGCATGCGCACATGCTCGCGCACATCTCCCTGGAGAGCGAGTACACCGATCGTGGGCACGGTCATCCTTCCGTCATGGTCCGGGTTCAGTTCATTCAACACCACGACGGCCGTCGGTCTTCCAACGGGATCAGGCTGCGGCGGCGTCCGCGAGGGTGTGGTCGAGGTCCACCCTGGACAAGGAGCGCAGGTGGTGGCGCCTGCCGTACAGGACGCCCATGCCGATCACGCAACAGGCCGCGCCGACGACGTACGGGACGGCGACGGCGATCTCCTCGCCCAGCTTGGTGGCGATGAACGGGGCGAGCGCGCCGCCCATCCAGCGGACGAAGTTGTACCCGGCGGAGGCGACGGGCCTGGGCGCGTCGGACACCTCCATGGCCGACTCGGTGAAGACGGTGTTGTTCAGCCCGATCGGGATGCCGGACAGGATGGTGCAGACGATGATCCCGGTGTGGATCCCGGCCTGCCCCGACACGGCGATGCCGATCTGCAGGACGGCGAGCAGGGCCAGCGCGAGGTGCAGGACGTTGACCGAGCCGATCCTGCGCTGTAGCGGCGGCGCGGCGAACACCGACGACAGCGCCACGCAGACGCCCCAGCCGAAGAACACCGAGCCGATGCCGTACGGCGTCATGTGCAGGATGAACGGGGTGAACGCGAGGATGGTGAAGAACGCGAAGTTGTAGAACAGCGCGGTGAAGGCCGTGGTCGACAGGCCGCCGTGGGCCAGGGCCCGGATGGGGGCGCTGAGCCTGGTCTTCACGTCCGGCCTGGGGGTGGTCTTGAGCAGCGTGACGATGAGGACGAAACCGACGGCCATCAGCGTGGCGGTGCCGAAGAACGGCGCCCGCCAGTTCCAGTCGCCGAGCAGCGCCCCGACCAGCGGGCCGGCCGAGATGCCCAGGCCGAGGGCGGCCTCGTACAGGATGATGGCGGACTCGGCGCCGCCGCTGGCCGCGCCGACGATGACGGCCAGCGCGGTCGCCACGAACAGCGCGTTGCCCAGCCCCCAGCCGGCGCGGAACCCGACGAGCTCGCCGACGCTGGTGGACGTGCCCGCGAGCGCGGCGAAGACGATGACCAGGGCGAGACCGACGAGCAGGGTCCGCTTGCCGCCGATGCGGCTGGAGACCCAGCCGGTGATCAGCATGGCCACCGCGGTCACCAGGAAGTAGCTGGTGAACAGCAGCGACACCTGGCTGGGGGTCGCCTTCAGCCCCTGCGCGATGGAGGGCAGGATCGGGTCGACGAGACCGATGCCCATGAAGGCGACGACCGCGGCGAACGCGGTGGCCCAGACGGACATCGGCTGGCGAAGAAGTCCGCCACCGGATGACATGGTGCTCCTTTCGGGGGTGGTTTCAGGTACGGCCCAGCTTCGCCAGGACCGGCAGGGCGGCCGCCAGCGTCGCGCGTTCCTCTTCGGTGAGCGCCGACAGTTCCCTGCTCAGGCGGGTGATCCTGGCCTGCCGCACGGCGCGGAGCCTGTCGCGGCCCTCGCTGGTGAGCTCGACCGTCCTGACGCGGGCGTCGGCGGGGTCGGTGCCGCGTGCCACCAGGCCCGCTTCCTCCAGCCGGTTGATCTGCACGGTCATGGTCGGGAGCTGGACGGCGTGCTCCTCGGCCAGCTCGGTCATCCTGCGGGCGCCCTGTTCGAGGGAGCCGAGGACGCCGTACTGCTGGCTGGTGACGGGCTGGCCCGCCACCGTCCGCCGCAGCAGGAGGACCAGGTGGCGCAGGACCGTGGAGACCTGGCCGGCAAGTTCGGTGGGGTCGGGGCTCATGGTAAGCCAGACTAACTTAGCCTGGCTAATATTCCAAGCCGAAAAGAGCGGCACCGCTGAGGTACCGCTCTTTTCGGGGAGGGTGGAGATACAGGCGGCACCGCTGAGGGACCAGCCTTCGGAGGTGGGGGTGGGCGGCACGCTCGGGTGCCGCCGGCGGGCGGGAGCCGGGTGAGTCGGCGGGCCGCCGGGGCCGCGCCTGGCTGTGGGCGGCGCGGCCCTGGCGGGTCAGGGGCGCTCGGTTTCCAGGCGGACCGTCTCGTCGACCGTCATCCCGCGCTCGGCCGTGATCGACGGCGGGAGCGGGCGCAGGTAGGTCTGCTGGACGCCGGGCACCTGGTCCTCGACGACGAAGGTGGCCCGGGTGTACACCTCCGCCCCCGGCTGGCGAACCTGCGGCACCACCTTGAAGTCGGCGGTGATCAGGTCGCGCTCGATCTTCGTCAGGACGTAGCCGCGCTGGTTGTTGTAGAACTTCAGGTGCGGGTTGATCTTCAGGAACGGGTGCGTGGCCGGGTCGGAGTCGGCGCCGTCACCGCCCGTGCTGATCGAGGTGGCCACCAGCTCCGACCCGACCGACGGCCCCGTCGGGTCGTCGTAGTCGAGCTTCAGGTCGCTGGCCCAGTGCGCGTGGACGTCACCGGTCAGCACCACCGCGTTGCGGACCTTGGCGTCGATCCAGCCCTGGGTGATCCGCTTGCGGGAGGCGACGTAGCCGTCCCAGGCGTCCTGGCTGGTCACCTTGGCCGGCCCGGCGTTGTTGTCGCGCTGGGCGAAGAACACCTGCTGGCCGAGGATGTCCCACTGGGCGCGCGACTCGTGGAAGCCGTCGATCAGCCACGCCTCCTGCTCGGCGCCGGTGATCGACCGCTTCGGGTCCACCGACGCGGGGCAGTCCTTGTAGCCGTCGCCGCAGCCCTGGTCGTCGCGGTACTGGCGGGTGTCGAGCATGTGGAAGTTCGCCAGGCGCCCCCAGCGGATGCGCCGGTAGAGCTGCATGTCGATGCCGCGCGGAATGGAGGTGCGCCGCAGCGGCATGTTCTCGAAGTAGGCCCGGAAGGCCGCCTCGCGGCGCTGGAGGAAGGTCGGCTGGTCCTCGGCGTGCTCGGGGATCTCGTCGGCCCAGTTGTTGTCGACCTCGTGGTCGTCGAAGACGACGAGCCAGGGCGAGGCGGCGTGCGCGGCCTGCAGGTCGGGGTCGACCTTGTACTGGGAGTGCCGCTGGCGGTAGTTGGCCAGCGTGACGGTCTCGGGCCCCAGATGGTCGCGGACGTTGCCGCCGGGGATCGTGTAGGTGTTCTTGGTGTACTCGTACTGGTAGTCGCCCAGGTGCAGGATCAGGTCCGGGTGCTCCTCGGCCAGACGGCGGTAGGAGGTGAAGTAGCCGTGCTCGTACTGGGCGCAGGAGACGAACGCCATCGCCAGCCCGCTGCCGTAAGCGAGCGGGTGCGGCGCGGTGCGCGTCCTGCCCACGGGCGAGATGTACGGGCCGACGCGGAAGCGGTACCAGTACTCGCGATCGGAGCTGAGGTTCTCGACCTCGACGTGGACGCTGTGCCCCCACTCGGGCGCGGCGACGGTCACGCCCGCGCGCACCACCCGGCGGCAGGTCTCGTCCGCGTAGATGTGCCACTGGACGTTGAAGGGCCGCTGGGGCATGCCGCCGAGGCCGTCGTCGGCCAGCGGCTCCTGCGCCAGGCGGGTCCACAGCACGAAGCCGTCGTGGGAGGGGTCACCGGAGGCGACGCCCAGGGTGAACGGGTCGGTGCGCAGGCCGCGCGAGGCCAGGCCCTGCGCCGTCTCGGCCGCCGGGTCCGCTGTTGGGCCCGCTGTGGGATCCGTCGTGGGGTCGGCGTGCGCGGTGCCGGGGAGGGCCGCGGCGGCGCCTGCCGCTAAGCCGGTGACGAGGAAGTGCCTGCGGTTGAGCTGGGACACGGGGCCTCCTGAGGACGATCAAGGGTGGAGGGACGCCCGTAGCTTTACTCAAGATCATGACTCTACAGTGAACAGCAAACAACGAAAAAGGCGACATCCTTCGCAGAAGTCGCCTTTTTCGTAAAATTCCGCCATCAACCGCGACGCTTGCCAGGCACCCGACGGGCGTCCGGTCGCGCCGGTTCCTACCAGCCGCGCTCGGCGAGCCGGTGCGGCTGCGGGATCTCGTCGACGTTGATGCCGACCATGGCCTCGCCCAGGCCGCGCGAGACCTTGGCGATGACGTCGGGGTCATCGTGGAACGTGGTGGCCTTGACGATGGCGGCGGCGCGCTTGGCCGGGTCGCCGGACTTGAAGATGCCGGAGCCGACGAAGACGCCCTCGGCGCCGAGCTGCATCATCATCGCGGCGTCGGCCGGGGTGGCGATGCCGCCCGCGGTGAACAGCACGACGGGCAGCTTGCCGCTCTTGGCGACCTCGGCGACCAGCTCGTACGGGGCCTGCAGCTCCTTGGCGGCGACGTACAGCTCGTCCTCGGGCAGCGAGCCGAGACGCTTGATCTCGGCGCGGATCGTGCGCATGTGCGTGACGGCGTTGGAGACGTCGCCGGTGCCGGCCTCGCCCTTGGAGCGGATCATGGCCGCGCCCTCGGTGATGCGGCGCAGCGCCTCGCCGAGGTTGGTCGCGCCGCACACGAACGGCACGGTGAACTGCCACTTGTCGATGTGGTTGGCGTAGTCGGCGGGGGTGAGCACCTCGGACTCGTCGACGTAGTCGACGCCGAGCGCCTGCAGGACGCGGGCCTCGACGAAGTGCCCGATGCGGGCCTTGGCCATGACGGGGATCGAGACGGCCGAGATGATGCCGTCGATCATGTCGGGGTCGCTCATCCGGGACACGCCGCCCTGCGCGCGGATGTCGGCGGGCACGCGCTCCAGGGCCATCACGGCCACCGCGCCGGCGTCTTCGGCGATCTTGGCCTGCTCGGGGGTGACGACGTCCATGATGACGCCGCCCTTGAGCATCTCGGCCATGCCGCGCTTGACACGGGCGGTTCCGGTGACGGGGGTGTTCTCTGGCGTGCTGGACACGGTCTTCCTCACAACGGCGAACGGTAAGTTACCAAACCCATGGTAGGTCCTGATGGACCCATCCCCCGACATGCCACGATGTCAGGATTCTTCGCAGTTTTTATACGTCAAGGTGTGACAGGCTTGCGGCTCGCGAGCGCCACCCAGACCTGACCGGGGGCGAAGTTCATCGGCTCGCCGTCCTCGGTGGTGAACGTGGTGCCGTGCTCCTCGTCCGCGCGCTCCCAGTCGGCCTTGTACGCCTTGCCGTCACGCAGCACGATCGCCTTGCCCTTGCCGATGCTCTTGACCAGCGGCGTGTAGCTCTGGTGGAAGTCGTGGAACTGCGAGCGGACGGTCTGCACGTACTGGATGACCACCGTGGGCGCGCTCTGCTGCCCGCCTTCCGCGGCCATGTCCTTCTTGCCGTCCTGCGAGATCAGCCACTGCTTCTTCGCGGGCGACCAGTCGAAGGTGAAGCGGGCGGCCGGCCACCTGACCGTCCACGACTTCTTGTCGACGCCGCCCTGCGCGGGCGGGTCGCCGAAGGTGAAGCCGATGTCCTTGGCCTTGGACGCCTCCGGCGCCTTGGAGAGCAGCTGCTTGCCGTTGGCGAACAGGTTGTAGGGGGCGACCCGGCCGGGCTGACGGAAGTACGCGCCGGGGTTGCGGGTGTCGCCGACGTCGTACAGCGACGCCTCGGCCATGAACGGCAGCATCTTGGACTGGACGCCCGAGTAGGCGAACGCCGGCTTGCCGAACTGCGGCACGATGTGCAGGTCGGAGATGCGGGCGCTGCGCACGGGGCCCACCTTGGCCGGGATCTTCGAGGAGAAGACCGCCATCAGCCGGGTCAGGCCCGCCTCGACCTGCTCGATGTAGACGATGTCGGCGCTCTTCAGCCCGAGTTGCGGCTTGCCCGCCGCCGTGTTCTCGATCTTCACGGCCAGCACCGGCTTGACGTCCTCGTTCGGCAGGCCGGTGAACGGGTGGGTCTTGCCCTGCGGGGTCTCCTCCGCCACCGGGGTGGGGGTGGCCGCCTGCGGCGCCGCGCCCGGCGCGGGCTTGTCGGACGAACACGCCGCGACAGGTAGGAGGACGGCCGCACCGGCCAGCGTCACGGTGATCATCCGGGGTGCCCGCACCTGTTTCTCCTCCGCATTAGCCCAGAAAATGGAAGGAAGCTTACCGGCCCTGGCAAATCAGGTCATTCAGTTGCCATGGTCGCCGGAGGATTGTCATCGATCTCGAAGAACTGCGGAAACTCGGTATGCCCCGCCAGGCGCAGAGTTCTGGCCAGCCAGCGGCGCTGCGCCGTACGGGTGACGCCGACCGCGTTGTTGTAGAACCGGCGCGAGTACACGACCTTCGCCACGGCGGCGTCAAGCTCCTCCAGCAGGTCTTGGCCGCCGGGCGCCTCGGCCAGCCGTTCCCTGAAACGCTCCTGGTCCACGGCCGCGCGCAGGGCCCCCGACAGGTCGCTCTCGGCGTGCTCGCGCTCCTCCGGCCCGGCGCTGCGGGCCTCGTGCGCCGCCGCCGCCAGCACCAGCGAGGTGGCGGGGTCGAGCAGCCGCGCGCCCGCCAGTTCCAGCACCACCGCCCTGCGCCGCATCAGCGCCGCGTCGAGCGCCTCGTGCGCCAGTTCGAGCCGGATGTGCAGCCGGTCGAGACGGCCCGCGCGCCAGGAGATGTAGACCGCCGTGAGCACCACGACGATGCCCACGACCAGCACGATGATGGTGGACGTCACAGGTCTTCCTCCACGCGGCCCGCGCCGCTGGCCGTCACCGTCTCGTAGACCCGGACCACGTCGCGCGCGACCGTCGACCAGTCGTACTTCCTGACCGCGACCAGCGCCTCCGCCGCCAGCTTCGCCCGCCGCTCCGGCGCGTCGAGCAGCGCCGCCGCCTCCCGCGCCAGCGAGGCAGGGTCGCCGTTGGCGAACAGCGCGCCCGCCTGGCCCTCGCCCAGCACCCTGCGGAAGGCCGGGATGTCGCTGGCCAGCACGGTCGCGCCGGACGCCATCGCCTCGGCCAGCACGATGCCGAAGCTCTCACCCCGGGTGTTGGGCGCGCAGAACACGTCCACCGAGTGGTAGGCGCGGATCTTGTCGGCCTCGCTCACCATGCCGAGCACGGTGACCCGGTCGCGGAACTCCTTCGGCACCCGCTCGTAGACGTCCTTCTCGTCGCCTGGGCCGGCGATCAGCAGCTTCAGGTCGGGACGCCGCGCGGCCAGCTCGCCGAAGGCGTCGAGCAGGATCGGCAGGCCCTTGCGCTCCTCGTCCATCCGGCCGAGGAAGCCGATCGTCGCGCCGTCGGGCCCCCAGCCGTCGAGCGGCTCCGCCTCGGTGTAGCGGCTGACGGTCACCCCGTTCGGGATCAGCACCGTGTCGCCGCCGAACTGCTCGACCAGGCTCTTGCGGGCCGCGTCGGACACCGCGATGCGCCCGCTCAGCTTCTCCAGTGCGCTGCGCAGCAACGGCTCGGCCACCGCGATCGCCCGCGAGCGGGTGAAGGAGGCGTGGAAGGTGGCCACGATCGGCCCCTTGGCCGCCCAGCAGGCCAGCACGCCCAGGCTCGGGATCAGCGGCTCGTGGATGTGCAGCACGTCGAAGTCGCCGGTACGCACCCAGCGCCGCACCCGGGCCGCCGACAGGAAGCCGAACGACATCCGGGCCACCGACCCGTTGTACGGCACGGGCACCGCCCGGCCCGCCCCCGTGACGTACGGCGGCAGTTCCTCGTCGTCGGCCGCCGGAGCGATCACCGACACGTCGTGCCCCTGCGCCATCAGCGCCAGCGCCAGGTCGTCGATGTGCTGCTTGACCCCGCCCGGCATGTCCCACGAGTACGGGCACACGATGCCGACCCTCATCTGGCCAGATCCTCCAGCCACAGCCGCTGGAGCATGTGCCAGTCTTCAGGATGTTCGGAGATGCCCTTCTCGAACACGTCCGTCAGGCCCTGCGCCACGGCGGCGACCTTCTCCTGCCTGGTGCCCTCTTCAGGCACCGGGATCTCTTCGTGGATCTTGATGCCCCAGTCGTCGCCCTCGAAGTAGACGATCGCCGGCAGCAGCGCCGCACCCGTCTGCACGGCCAGCAGCGGCGGCCCCGCGGGCACCTTGGTGGTGGCGCCGAAGAACTCCACCTCGATGCCGCTCTTGGTCAGGTCGCGCTCGGCGGGCAGGCACACCACGCCGCCGCGCCGCACCCGCATGGCCAGCGTCGCGAAGTTGTGGCCGTCGCCGCCCGTCAGCGGGAGCACCTCCATGCCCAGCCCCTCGCGGAAGGCCACGTAACGGCGGAACAGCGACTCGGGCTTGAGTCGCTCGGCCACCGTGGTGAACGGGTGGCCCACGCCCACCAGCCACGCGCCCGCTTGGTCCCAGTTGCCCATGTGCGGCAGCGCCAGCACCACGCCCCGGCCCGCGGCCACCGTGTCGTGGACGTGCTCGGCCCCCATCACGTGGGTGCGCCGGACGACCTCCTCGGTCGGCATCGACGGCAGCCGGAAGATCTCGTGGAAGTAGCGGAAGTACGACCGCATGCCCGCCCTGCTCAGCTCGCGCAGGTCGCGGCTGTCGCGGTCGAGCCCGGTCACCCTGGCCAGGTTGGACTCCAGGCGGCGCACCGACCTGCCCCGCCTGCGCCACAGCCTGTCGGC
The DNA here is from genome assembly GCF_040614375.1 of Nonomuraea sp. NPDC005983. Lineage (NCBI taxonomy): Bacteria > Bacillati > Actinomycetota > Actinomycetes > Streptosporangiales > Streptosporangiaceae > Nonomuraea > Nonomuraea sp. NPDC005983. The sequence continues at coordinate 62,362 of NZ_JBEXUP010000011.1, read as the reverse complement.
GGCGAAGCGGAACACCGCGGCGACCGGCCGCTCCGGCAGCAGCGGCACCAGCGCCCAGCCCGCGGCGAACCCCGCGGCGACGACGCGATCGGTGACGGACGGCTTCTCGCTCATCGCTTCCTCGTCTGCCGGTGGACATGGACCACGCGCTGCACCACGGTGACGGCGCTCGCGAGCGCGAGCACCCACATCCCGACAGCCAGAATGTACGGCACGCCGAGCCCGGACAGACAGGCCGCGACCAGGGCCACCACCAGCCGCTCCGGCCGCTCGGCCAGCCCCACGTCGCAGGTGAGGCCCAGCCCCTCGGCCCTGGCCTTGGCGTACGACACCAGAACGCCCGCCACCAGGCAGACCAGCGTGACCGCCACCATCAGCACGTCGTCGCGCAGGACGAAGTAAAGGATCAGCCCGGAGAAGATCGCGGCGTCGGCCACCCGGTCGAGCGTGGAGTCGAGGAACGCCCCCCACGTGCTGCCGCCGCCCCCGCCCAGCCGGGCCACCACCCCGTCGAGCAGGTCGAACAACACGAAAACGGTGATGGCCAACGAGCCCCACGCCAGCTGGCCGAGGGGAAAGAAGAGCAGGGCGGAGACGACCGTGCCGAGGGTGCCGATCGCCGTGACGACGTTGGGACCGATCCCGAGGCGGACCAGGGCCTTGGCCAGCGGGGTCATGATCCGGGTCACGGCCGGGCGCAGGAGTTTGAGCATCGCCGTCCGATCGTAGGCCATCACAAGGCTGGCGACTTTCTTTGCCTCACCCCCCTTGTGATATCCGCCACACGGGTATTTGGTGAACTAACCGCGTCCATGCGGTCATCTCACCCTCCGCGACGGACGCGGCGTTGGACCAACCGACGACGCGGGAGGCGGATGTGGCGGAGAAGAACCCGGGCGGTGCCATGGGAGCCGCGGGCAGGGCACCAGCGGCCGACAGGGCGGATGCGATACGCAATGTCGTGCTGGTCGGCCACTCAGGAGCGGGGAAGACGACGCTCGTCGAGCAGTTGCTGGCCGCGACCGGCACGATCCAGCGGGCCGGCCGGGTGGAGGACGGCAACACGGTCAGCGACTTCGACGAGGTCGAGATGCGGCAGCAACGCTCGGTCAACCTCTCGCTGGCTCCACTCGTGCACAACGGCATCAAGATCAACCTTCTCGACACCCCCGGCTACGCCGACTTCGTGGGCGACCTGCGCGCCGGGCTGCGCGCCGCCGACGCCGCCCTGTTCGTGATATCCGCCTCCGACGGCATCGACGGCCTCACCCAGATGCTGTGGGAGGAGTGCAGCCAGGTCGGCATGCCCAGAGCCGTCGTCATCACCAAGATCGACCACCAGCGCGCCGACTTCGACGAGGTCCTCACCGCCTGCCAGGAGGTCTTCGGCGACGGCGTCGCCCCGCTCTACCTGCCGGTGATCACCAACGGGCACGTGAACGGCCTGATCGGGCTGCTGACGCAGAAGTTCTACAACTACGCCACCGGCACCCGCACCGAGAAGGAGCCGGGCGCCGAGTACGAGTCGCAGATCGAGGAGCGCCGCGGCGTCCTGATCGAGGGCATCATCCAGGAGAGCGAGGACGAGTCGCTCATGGACCGCTACCTCGCAGGCGAGCCCATCGACACCAAGGCCCTCATCGAGGACCTGGAGAAGGCCGTCGCCCGGGGCAGCTTCTACCCGGTCCTGTGCAGCGGGCTCGGCGTGGGAGCGGCGGAACTGCTCGAACTGGTCACCCAGGGCTTCCCCTCCCCGCTCGAACATCCCATGCCCGAGATCACCAGTGTCGACGGCAAGCCCGTCCAGGGGATCGCGTGCGACCCCGAGGGCCCGCTCGTCGCCGAGGTCGTCAAGACCACCAGCGACCCGTACGTGGGCCGCATCAGCCTGGTCCGCGTCTTCTCCGGGACGCTGCGCCCCGACATGACCGTGCACGTCTCGGGGCACGGCCTGGCCGACCGCGGCCACGAGGACCACGACGTCGACGAGCGCATCGGCACCCTGACCAGCCCTCTGGGCAAGCAGCAGCGCGCCACGCCCAAGGGCATCGCGGGCGACATCGTGGCGGTGGCCAAGCTCTCACGCGCCGAGACCGGCGACACCCTGTCGGACGTCGAACGCCCGCTGCTGATGACCGCGTGGACGATGCCCGACCCGCTGCTGCCCGTCGCGATCCGGGCCAGGTCCAAGGCGGACGAGGACAAGCTGTCGCAGGCGCTGGGCCGCCTGGTGGCCGAGGACCCGACCCTGCGGCTGGAGAACAACGCCGAGACCCGTCAGCTCGTCCTGTGGTGCATGGGCGAGGCGCACACCGACGTGCTGCTCGACCGCCTGTCCAAGCGGCACGGCGTCGAGGTCGAACGCGTCGACCTGCGGGTGCCGCTGCGTGAGACGTTCGGCGGCAGATGCCAGGCGATGGGCCGCAACGTCAAGCAGACCGGCGGGCACGGCCAGTACGCGATCTGCCACCTCGAGGTCGAACCGCTGCCGTCGGGCGGGGGCTTCGAGTTCGTCGACAAGATCGTCGGCGGGGTGGTGCCCAGGCAGTTCATCCCGTCGGTCGAGAAGGGCGTACGCGCTCAGATGGAGCGCGGCGTCGTCGCCGGGTACCCCATGGTGGACGTGCGGGTCACGCTCTACGACGGCAAGGCGCACTCGGTCGACTCCTCCGACATGGCCTTCCAGATCGCCGGCCAGCTGGCGCTGAAGGAGGCCGCGTCCAAGGTGCCGACGCTGCTGCTCGAGCCCGTGGACGAGCTGTCGGTGCTGGTCGCCGACGACTACGTGGGCTCGGTGATGTCGGACCTGTCGTCGCGGCGCGGACGGGTGCTCGGCACCGAGCCGGTCGGCACCGGGCGCACCCTGGTCAAGGCCGAGGTGCCCGAGCTGGAGATCACCCGCTACGCCATCGACCTGCGGTCCATGTCGCACGGCACCGGCACCTTCCAGCGCACGTTCCTGCGCTACGAGCCGCTGCCGTCGCACCTGGCCGACAAGGTGGCGGTCGCGGACTGAGCCGCGGCGCTGAGCCGGGAGCCCTCCCTCCCGGCTCAGCCGCCCGGGCCGCCCCCGGTAGACGCTTCCCGTGAAGGCACACCCGTCCCTCGTGTCGCGGCCACCTCTTACATCACGGTAAGATCACGAACACATTTCTTTTTTTAGTCCGGACCATGCCTGAGCGGATGCCACACTGGTTGGCATTATGCGAACCGGACGCGCCTTCCTCGCCGCCGCCGCACTCGCGGTCCTCACCACCGGCGCCGCCTACGTCTTCGGCCCCGCCCAGGTGGAGGGCACGACTGCCGCTGCCAAGCCCAAGAAGAAGACGGCGGCCGACCCCGTGGCGTCCTGCACCGCCGACGCCCGGTACCCCAAGCGCCAGCTGCGCGGCGTCTGGATCGCCACCGTGCAGAACACCGACTGGCCCTCCCGCACGGGGCTGAGCGTCGACAAGCAGAAGGCCGAGTACGGCAAGCTGCTCGACGCGGCCGCCGCGCGCAACTTCAACGCCGTCTACGTCCAGGTGCGTCCCGCCGCCGACGCGATCTACAAGTCGCCGTACGAGCCGTGGTCGCGCTTCCTCACCGGCACCGCGGGCAAGGACCCGGGCTGGGACCCACTGCCGTTCCTCATCAGCGAGGCGCACCGGCGCGGGCTGGAGTTCCACGCCTGGTTCAACCCGTACCGCGCGTCGTACGACGCCGACGTCGCCAAGCTCCCGGCGAACCACCCCGTCAAGCAGCACCCTGACTGGATCGTCAAATACGCCGACAGGGCCTACTTCAACCCGGGCCTGCCGCAGGTCCGCGAGCACGTCATCAAGGTCGTCAAGGACGTCGTGAAGCGCTACGACGTCGACGGCGTCCACTTCGACGACTACTTCTACCCGTACCCGTCGGGCAACGCGACGTTCGACGACGCGGCCGCCTTTACAAAGTATGGCAAGGGGAAGAAGCTGGCGGCCTGGCGGCGCGACAACGTCAACAAGCTGGTGGCCCAGGTCAGCGAGGCCGTCCACGAGACGAAGCCCTACGTCAAGTTCGGTATCAGCCCGTTCGGCATCTGGCGCAACAAGTCCGACGACCCGACCGGCTCCGACACCTCCGGCATGTCGGCCTACGACGTGATCTACGCCGACGCCCGCGCCTGGATCAAGGCGGGCACGGTCGACTACGTGATCCCGCAGCTCTACTGGCCGCGCGGCTTCGCGGCGGCCGACTACCGGGCGCTGGTCGACTGGTGGGCCGACGAGGTCGAGGGCAGCGGGGTCGACCTCTACATCGGCCAGGCCCTGTACCGGGTCGGCGCGAAGGACGAGAAAGCGTGGCAGCGGCCCGGCGAGCTGGCCGCGCACCTGGCACTGAACCGCAAGTACGAGCAGGTCTCCGGCGACGTCTTCTTCAACGCCAAGCTGCTGCTCAGCGACCCGCTCGGCTCGATGGGCCAGGTCGCGAAGCAGCACTACGCCCGTCCCGCCCTGCTGCCGCTGATCAAGGGGGTCGAGGGCGAGGCCCCCGCCAAGCCGGCGGGGGTGCGGGCGCAGGGCACCACCCTGTCGTGGGCCCCGTCCGACGGAGCCCGCTCGTACGCCGTCTACCAGGTGCCGAAGTCGGGCTCCGACTGCCAGGCCACCGACAGCCGCAACCTGGTCGCGGTGGTCACCAGCCCGTCCTTCGCGGCCAAGACGCCCGGCACGTACCTGATCACCTCTCTCGACCGCTCGCAGCACGAGAGCAAGCCGGTGCAAGTGAAGGTCGATCCCGTCTGATCGGGTCACCAGCTCGCACGCTCCGTGTCCCGGGTCATGAGACAGTAGTCGGGTCCGATGGACCGGGGCGTGATCTTGTCCTACCGTGCCACGGGCAATCGTCGATCACGGGAGGTCTTGGGTGAGGCGCGCGCTGATCGTGTTGGCCGTCCTGCTCAGCCAGATGCTGTTCGCCGGAGCGCCCGCGCGGGCGGAGACGGCCGGGGCGCGGGTGGCGCTCATCGGCGTGCCCGGGCTGCACTGGAACGACATCACCCAGGCCGACACGCCCAACCTGTGGGAGCTGGCCCGGTCGAGCGCGATCGGGTCGCTGTCCGTCCGCACCGTCGGCAGCCTGACCTGCCCGTACGACGGCTGGCTGACCGTCTCGGCGGGCACCAGGTCCGCGTCCGGATACAGCTGCGGCGCGCCGCCCATGCCCGAGCAGCAGGGCGTCGGCGCGGTCATCCCCGACTACCGCTACCTGATCGACGTGGCGGGCCAGCGCAACGCCGGCACGCTCGGCGAGGCGCTGAAGGCCGCCGGGCAGTGCTCGATCGCGATCGGCCCCGGCGCGGCGCTGGCGCTGGCGGGGCGCGACGGCGCCGTCCCGCGCTACCACGTCTCGCCGCTCCAGGTCCGCACCGCCGACCTGGAGCAGTGCCCGATGGTCGCGATGGACGTCGACGACCTCATCCGCCCCTACCTGAGCAGCGGCAGCCTGCCCCGGGTGCCCGAGCAGCTCGGCCCGAAGGAGCGGCGTGACGCGCTGCGGCTGGCCGACGCCAAGGCGGGCGCACTGCTGTCGATCCTGCCGCAGAACACCACGGTGCTGCTGGCGGGCCTGTCCGACCACGGGTCGGTCCCCCACCTGCGGGTGGCGATGATGCGCGAGGCCGGAGCGCAGGGCCGGCTGCTCGGCGCGGCCTCCACCCACCGCGAGGACATCTCGATCCTGCCCGACCTGACCGCGACGACGCTGACGCTGCTCGGCGTGCCCGTGCCGCAGACGGTCGTCGGCGTGCCGCTGCAGGCCGGGGAGCGCGGAGCGACGTTCGACCGGCTCCAGCGGGCCGACGCGACGGCGCAGGCGATCCGCTCGGTGAAGGGCATCTACTTCACCGTCGTCGCCGTGCTGCAGGTCCTGTTCTACGTGATCGCCTTCCTGCTGCTCCGCCGCCGCAAGGGCCTGTCCTGGGTGCGCCTGGCGGCCGTCGCGCTCGCCGCGCTGCCGGTCTCCAGCTACCTGGTGAACCTGCTGCCGTGGTCCAGCCTGACGGGCCTGATCGCGGGCGCGCTCGGCTGCATGGTGGCCATCACGGCCGTGGCCTTCGCCGGGCCGTGGCGGCGCAGCCCGCTCGGCCCGCTCGCGGTGGTCGCGGGCGTCACCGCGCTGACGCTGGCCGGAGACCTGCTGACCGGCACCACGCTCCAGCTCAACAGCGTCATGGGCTACAGCGCCGAGGTGGGCGCCCGCTACTACGGCCTGGGCAACATCCCGTTCGCGCTGCTGGCCACCGGCACGCTGCTGGCCACCACGGTGATCGCGCACCGCTGGCCGGGCAGGCTCGGCGTGGCCGCGGTGGTCGTGCTCGGCGCGTTCGCCATGGTGCTCGGCGGGTCCGGGATGGGCAGCGACTTCGGCGGCGTGATCGCCTTCGTGCCGGGCATCGCGGTGACCGCGCTGCTGGTGGCGGGCAAGCGGGTGTCGATCATCAAGCTCGGGGCGTTCTGCGTCGCCGGAGCGGTGATCGTGATGACGTTCGCGGTGATCAACTACCTGCAGCCGCCCGACAAGCAGACCCATCTGGGCCGGTTCGTCGGGCAGGTGCTCAGCGGCGAGGCGTTCGAGGTGATCTTCCGCAAGCTGAACGCGATGCTGGCCACGCTGCTCAGCCCCAACCTGATGCCGATCGTGATCGCGGCCGTGGCGTTCCTCGTCTACGCGATCCTGCGGCCCGAGCAGGCGTCGGCAGGGGTGGTGCCGGCCGCGTTCCGCTACTCCCCCGCGCTGCGGGCCGGGCTGATCGGCACCCTGGTCAGCGGCGTCATCGGAATGCTGGTCAACGACTCGGGGGCGGCCGTGCTGTCGATGGCGCTGGCGCTGGCCGTGCCCCTGCTGCTGTCGGCGGGCATCGCGGCGCTGCCGCGCGAGCAGGGCTCAGCGCCAGGCGTCGGCGAGCAGCTGGCGCGTGTCACGAAGTAGCTCGGGCAGCACCTTGGTCTGGGCGACCACCGGCATGAAGTTGGTGTCGCCGCCCCACCTGGGCACCACGTGCTGGTGCAGGTGCGCGGCGATGCCCGCGCCGGCCACCTCGCCGAGGTTCATGCCGACGTTGAAGCCCTGGGCGCCGCTGGCCTCGCGCAGCGTGCGCACCGCCTTCTGGGTGAACTCGCCCAGTTCCGTCAGCTCGGCGCGGTCGAGCTCGTCGTAGCCGGAGACGTGGCGGTAGGGCACGACCATGAGGTGGCCGGAGTTGTACGGGTAGAGGTTGAGCACCGCATAGACGACCTCGCCCCTGGCCACGACCAGGCCTTCCTCGTCGGTCATCTTGGGGATGGCGTCGAACGGGCACCCGTCGTCGGGGCCCGTGCCGGTGGGCTTGCCCTCACCCTTGATGTAGGCCATCCGATGAGGGGTCCACAGCCGCTGGAAGTTGTCGGGGGACCCGGCTCCTGCCTGATCGTGCATATCTAGCAGCATAGGGCCAGGACGGTCGCCACCCTCCTGCGAACCCCGCGTCAGCCACCGCCCGTCACAACCGACGGCGGTCTAGGGTGGGCGCATGGCGGAGCAGCTCGAACCGATGCCGGAAGACTGGCAGCGCGCCCTGGCGATCGTGGCGCACCCCGACGACCTCGAGTACGGCTGCGCTGCGGCCGTCGCGACCTGGACCGACGCGGGGCGGGAGGTGACCTACCTGGTCGTCACCCGCGGCGAGGCGGGCATCGACACGCTGGAGCCCGCGAAGGCCGGGCCGGTGCGGGAGCGGGAGGAACGGGCGAGCGCCGCCGTCGTCGGGGTGACGGGCGTGGAGTTCCTCGACCACGCCGACGGGGTGATCGAGTACGGCACCGCGCTGCGCAGGGACCTCGCCGCCGCGATCCGCAGGCACCGTCCGGAGCTGGTGATCACGCTCAACCCCGACGACACCTGGGGCGGCACGTACTGGAACACTCCGGACCACCGGGCGGTCGGCAGGGCCGTCCTGGACGCCGCCGGAGACGCGGGAAATCGGTGGATATTTCCGGATACTGACGCGGAGCCGTGGAACGGGGTGCGCTGGGTGGCCGTCGCGGGCTCGTCCGAGCCGACCCACGCGGTGGACGTCACCGACGGCCTCGAGCGGGGGGTGCAGTCGCTCGTGGAGCACCGCACCTACATCGAAGCCCTGACGGACGAGGCCCCGGAGGCGTACGCCCGCTCCCTCATCGAGGGCTTCGCCGAGCAGGCCGCCGAGCGGTTCGGCGGCCGCCCCGCGATCACCTTCCGCCTGTTCCCGCGCTGAGCCCCGCAGGGCCGGCGGCGTGGGTAAGCGGTCGTATCAGAGGCCGTGATCCCGGGTGCGGCGGAGCAGCCTGAGCCGGGCCGCTCCGCCGGGCCGTGTCAGACCTGGACGCGACGTTCCACCGCGTTGACGATCTCGGCGATCGCCTCGTCGACGGGGACGCCGTTCTTCTGCTCGCCGTTGCGGTAGCGGAACGAGACCGCGCCGTTGGCGATGTCGTCGTCGCCCGCGAGCAGCATGTACGGCACCTTGGCCTTCTGCGCGTTGCGGATCTTCTTCTGCATCCGGTCGTCGGCCACGTCGACCTCGACCCTGACGCCGCGCTCACGCAGCTTCTCGGCGAGATCCTGCAGGTACGGGGCGTGCGCGTCGGCGATCGGGACGCCGACGACCTGCACGGGGGCCAGCCAGGGCGGGAAGGCGCCCGCGTAGTGCTCGGTGAGCACGCCGAGGAAGCGCTCGACCGAGCCGAACAGCGCCCGGTGGATCATGACCGGGGTCTGCCGGCTGCCATCGGCCGCCTGGTATTCCAGACCGAAGCGCTTGGGCTGGTTGAGGTCGAGCTGGATGGTCGACAGCTGCCAGGTGCGGCCGATCGCGTCCTTGGCCTGCACGGAGATCTTCGGCCCGTAGAACGCCGCGCCGCCCGGGTCGTCGACCAGCTCCAGCCCCGACTCGGTGGCGACCTGGCGCAGCGCCTCGGTGGCCTCGTCCCACTCGGCCGGGTCGCCGATGAACTTGTCGGAGTCGTCGCGGGTGGACAGCTCGAGGTAGAAGTCTTCGAGGCCGAAGTCGCGCAGCACGCTGAGCACGAACCTCAGCAGCGACTTGATCTCATCGGCCATCTGCTCCCTGGTGGTGTAGATGTGCGCGTCGTCCTGCGTCATGCCGCGCACCCGGGTCAGCCCGTGCACCACACCCGACTTCTCGTAGCGGTAGACCGAGCCGAACTCGCACAGCCGCAGCGGCAGCTCGCGGTAGGACCGCCCGCGCGCCCTGAAGATCAGGTTGTGCATCGGGCAGTTCATCGGCTTGACCCGGTAGTCGATGCCCTCCAGCTCGAAGGCCGGGAACATGTCGTCGGCGTACCAGGGAAGGTGGCCCGACGTCTCGAACAGCGACGACTTGGTGATGTGCGGGGTGTTGACGAACTCGTAGCCCGCCTCCGCCTGCCGCCGCCGCATGTAGTCTTCCATCTCCTTGCGGATGATGCCGCCCTTGGGGTGGAAGATCGGCAGGCCGCTGCCCAGCTCCGGCGGGAAGCTGAACAGGTCGAGCTCGGCACCCAGCTTGCGGTGGTCGCGCTTCTCGGCCTCCTCCAGCAGCTTGAGGTACTCATCCTGCTTGTCGCGGGACTCCCAGGCGGTGCCGTAGATGCGCTGGAGCTGCGGGTTCTTCTCACTGCCTCGCCAGTAGGCGCCGCCGGAGCGCATCAGCTTGAAGGCCGGGATGGACCTGGTGGACGGCACGTGCGGGCCGCGGCACAGGTCCTTCCAGCACAGCTCGCCGGTCTTCGGGTCGAGGTTGTCGTAGATGGTGAGCTGGCCGGCGCCGACCTCCACGCTCTCCTCGGCGTCGGCACCGCCGCCCTTGAGCCCGATCAGCTCCAGCTTGTACGGCTCCGCGGCCAGTTCCTCGCGCGCCTCGTCGTCGGAGACGGGCCGGCGGGAGAACAGCTGGCCCTGCTTGACGATCTCACGCATGCGCTTCTCGATGCGCTTGAGATCATCGGGGTGGAACGCCTGCTTGACGTCGAAGTCGTAGTAGAACCCGTTCTCCACGGGCGGGCCGATGCCCAGCTTGGCGTCGGGGAACAGCTCCTGGACCGCCTGCGCCATGACGTGCGCGGTGGAGTGCCGGACGATGGCCCTGCCTTCGCTGCTGCCGGCCTCGATCGGCTCGACCACGTCGTTGTCGGCGAGCGGGTGGGCCAGGTCGCGCGGCTCCCCGTTGACGCGGGCGGCCACGACGGTGCGCCCGTCGGCCTCCAGCGCCTCACCGGCCGTCGTGCCGGCCGCGACCACACGCTCGGCTCCGGCGAGGGTGATGCGTAGCTCGGCTGACACGGTGACTCCCTGGGATAGATACGGCTGTCATGGTGGACAACCGATGCTATCGCGGGTCGAACCCCAGCCTTGTCAGCTCGTGGCGGCTGCCGCGGAAGACGTTCCGGTCGAGCGGGCTGTTGGAGTACTGGTGGATCGTCCATCGCTGCCATGGCCTGGGCACGATCGGCTCGCCGCGCGCCCTGGCGGGGCTGGCGATCCACAGCGGGTACTCGCCCAGGCCGGCGCAGTTTCCGGCGTCGGCGAACCACTGGTAGGTGTAGACGAACGGCCGCACGCCGCCGAGCCGCTCGACGTGGTGGCACCAGCGCCGGGCGTAGTCGGCGACCTTCTCGGGCTTGAGCCCGTCGTTGCTCTCCAGGTCGAGCGCCACCAGGTCGCCGCGGCGCAGCCCGCCCGCGGCCTTGATGGTCTGCAGGAAGTGGCGGGCGTGCTCGGCCGGGTCGCCCTTGGGCCTGCCGAAGTGGTACGCGCCGCAGACGATCCAGCTCTCGCGCATGCCGTGCCAGTTCTGCGCGAAGTACCTGTCGGTCCAGCCGTCGCCCTCGGTGGCCTTGGCGAAGGCGAACGCGATGCCGTTGTCGGCGTGGCCCGCCCAGTTGACGGCGCCCTGCCAGTTGGACACGTCGATGCCGTGCAGCAAGCCCTTCACCTCGCCGGAGTGTATTGGGGTGCTTCCCGGTCAGCCCCTCGACGCGCCGGTCAGGAACGCCCTGGTGCGCTCACGCTCGGCGTACTCGGACGCCACGAAATCGGTCACTCCCGCCCCGGCCAGCTCGTCGAGCTGGGCGCGGACGCTGTCCTCGTCGCCGACGACGGCCACCTCCCCGGGCCCGGCCGCGCCCTCCTTGTCGAGCATCGCCCGGTAGGAGGGCAGCTGCCCGTACATGGAGAAGATCTCGTTGGCGCGGGCTCGGGCGCGATCGGGGTCGTCGGTGACGCAGACAGGCAGCGCGCAGACGATGCGCGGCGGCTTCCTGCCCGCCTCGGCCGCCGCCGCCGTGATGGCCGGGGCGACGTGCTCGGCGACGGTCCTCGGCCCGGTCATCCACAGGACGGTGCCGTCGGCGAGCGCGCCCGCGAGCTTGAGCATGCGCGGGGCCAGGGCGGCGAGGAGGATCGGCATGCCCGCGCCGGGCGCGGTGAGGCGAAGGCTCGCCCGCAGGGTCTCGCCGGTGTACTTCACGTGCTCGCCGCGGGTGGCGGGGATGAGGATGTCCAGGTACTCCTTCATGTGCCTGGCGGGCTTGTCGAAGCTGTAGCCGAACATCTGCTCGATGACGACCTTGTGGGAGGTGCCGATGCCGAGCGCGAGACGTCCGCCGAGCGCGGCGTTGGTGGTCATCGCCTGCTGGGCGAGCGCGGCGGGGTGGCGCGGGTACGTCGGCACGACGGCGGTGCCGAGTTCGATGCCCGGCTTGTCGCCCGGCACCTGGCTGCCGGCGACGGCCAGCGCGGTGAGGGCGTCCAGGCCGAAGATGTTCGACAGCCAGGCGGAGGTGAAGCCGTCGTCGGCGGCGCGGCCGATGGCGGTGCGCAGGTCGGCGAACGGGTCCGGGCCCGTGGGCTCGTTGAGCATCAGTCCGAATCGCATGGCTGCCGAACTCCATTCTGGTGGTTTCCGCGAGTGTAAGCCCGGGAGCGCCGGTGGCGCGGCGTCCGACACGGCGATCTCCGTCCCGGGCGGATTTGTAGAGTGGCCTCATGACCCACGAACGTGCAGGACAGCCCGCTCAGCCCGCCGACCTGGTCGACGTCGCCAGGCTGGTCACCGCGTACTACGCGCTGCATCCCGACCCGGAACAGGTCGCGCAGCGGGTGGCGTTCGGCACGTCGGGCCATCGCGGATCCTCGCTGAACACGGCGTTCAACGAGGACCACATCGTGGCGACGAGCCGGGCGATCTGCGAGTACCGCGCGCAACAGGGCACGAACGGCCCGCTGTTCCTCGGCATCGACACGCACGCGCTGTCGGAGCCCGCCCGGGTGTCGGCGCTGGAGGTGTTCGCGGCCTGCGGGGTCCAGGTGCTGATCGACACGCGCGACGGCTACACGCCGACGCCCGCCGTGTCGCACGCGATCCTCACCTACAACCGGGGCCGCCGCTCGGGGCTGGCCGACGGGGTCGTGATCACGCCGTCGCACAACCCGCCCGCCGACGGGGGCTTCAAGTACAACCCGCCGCACGGCGGGCCCGCCGACACCGACGCGACCTCCTGGATCCAGGACCGGGCCAACACGCTGCTGGCCTCCGGCCTGGAGGGCGTCACCCGGATGCCGTACGAGAGGGCGCTGGCCGCCGAGACGACGGGCCGGTACGACTTCCTCGGCCACTACGTCGACGACCTGCCGTCGGTGCTCGACCTCGACGCGATCCGGTCCGCGGGCGTGCGGATCGGGGCCGACCCGCTGGGCGGGGCGAGCGTCGCGTACTGGGGTGAGATCGCCGATAGGCATCGGCTGGACCTGACGGTCGTCAACCCGCTGGTGGACCCCACCTGGAGGTTCATGACGCTCGACTGGGACGGCAAGATCCGGATGGACTGCTCGTCCCCCTACGCGATGGCCTCCCTCATCGCCTCGCGCGACAGCTACGACATCGCCACCGGCAACGACGCGGACGCCGACCGGCACGGCGTCGTCACGCCCGACGGCGGCCTGCTCAACCCCAACCACTACCTGGCCGTGGCGATCTCCTACCTCTACGCGCACCGCGACGGCTGGCCGCAGGACGCCGGGGTCGGCAAGACCATGGTGAGCAGCGGCGTCATCGACCGCGTCGCGCGGTCCCTGGGCAGGCGGCTGTACGAGGTGCCGGTGGGTTTCAAGTGGTTCGTCCCCGGCCTGCTCGACGGGTCGCTCGGCTTCGGCGGCGAGGAGAGCGCGGGCGCCTCGTTCCTGCGCCGCGACGGCTCGGTCTGGACGACCGACAAGGACGGCATCATCCTCGCGCTGCTGGCCTCGGAGATCCTCGCGGTCACCGGCAAGTCGCCCAGCGAGCACTACAGGCGGCTGACGTCCGAGTACGGGGAGCCGGCGTACGCGCGGGTGGACGCCCCGGCGACGCGCGAGGAGAAGACCGTCCTGGGCAAGCTGTCGGCCGCGCAGGTGACCGCGTCGACGCTGGCGGGCGAGGCCATCACCTCGGTCCTCACCTCGGCTCCCGGCAACGACGCGCCGCTCGGGGGCGTGAAGGTCTCGACGGAGAGCGCCTGGTTCGCCGCCAGGCCGTCGGGCACCGAGGACGTGTACAAGATCTACGCCGAGTCCTTCAAGGGGCCTGACCATCTGGCCAAGGTCCAGGAGGAGGCCCGGTCCCTGGTGTCGGACGCGCTCTCCTGACGCGCGTCAGCCGCTCGCCTGGCCGGGGAGTTCGCGGGGCGCGGCGGCGTCCATCCCGGTCCGGCCGAGGTCGGCGCGGCGGCCCGCCTCGGCTCCGTCGCGGTAGCCCGTTCCCGAGGTGCGGGGCCTGACGGTGCGGACGCGGGGGTACTGGGCGGCCACGGCGCGCTCCACCTCCGCCCTGCGGTCGGCGAGGACGAGCGCTGTGCCCACCCCCGGCGCCTGCGCCTCGGCGCGGGCCTCGGCCTGGGAGAGCAGGCGGTGCACCTCGTCGGTGAAGCCGAGCAGCCACGACCTGCGGTAGGCGCGCACGGCCGTGACGTCCGGCGGCAGGCTGACCCTGGCCAGGCCGGAGGCCATCTGCAGCAGCAGCGAGGTCGCCAGGACGTCGGCGCGCTCCAGGTCGGAGGTGAAGCCGAAGATGTGCACCCGCTGCCCGCCCTCTCCCCTGCCGATCAGCAGCGGACGGCAGCGCACCGCCTGCGCCACCAGGCTGACCAGCCGGGCCTTCTCGCGCGCCCACGGGTCGGGCAGGACGACCACGCGGTCGCGGGGGCCGCGGCGGGGCTCGGCGGGGTCGAGGGAGTCGATGCCGTGCCTGGCCATGAGCGAGGAGGCCGCCGCCATGAAGGTCGCCCGCTCGTGCTCGTTGTCGGTGCGTTCGGCCTTGGCCAGCAGCTTCCTGACCCGGTCGAGCGTGCGCTCCCTCAAGCGGCCTCTCCTGGGGTCCTCTAGGGTCCTCTAGGACCCTCTAGAACTTCGTCAGTACCCTTCCGTCGTCGGCGATGGCCGGGAAGGCGCCCGTGTCGACGATGCCGTGCTGCTGGTACAGCGCCTCGATGAGGGCGTGCGCCTGCGGCTCCAGCTTCCAGAGGGCACGATACTCGCGGGCCGTGGCCAGCGAGATGCCGATCTCCTGGGCGATGTCCACGGTGCGGGGCACGATGCCCTTGGCGATCTGCCTGTCCCAGTAGACGCGGGCGGCCCGCATGAGCGCGGCGCGCTGGGCGGTGTCGACGACCTGCGGCGTGGTGTCGAGGACCTCGATGTCCTCGTCCTCCTCCTCGACCAGTTCGGCCAGGGCGGGCGGCAGGGCGGGGCGGGCGGGCACCGGGTGGTGGTCGGCCTCGGGCTCCCACGGCACGCGCGGGTCGGCGTCGATGAGCGCGCTGGTGTTGTACAGGGCGGCGATCTGGGCGAGCAGCGCCTCCTGGCGGCTCTGGTCCACGGCCAGCCCGGTGTGCTCGACGGCCTGGTCCATGGCCTTGTCGAGCTTGGCGAGCGCGCCGCGCATCTTCCTGTCGGACGCTCCGGCCTCGCGCAGGGCCCTGGCCCGCTTGGCGGCCAGGGCGACGCGGGTGAGCCTGCGGTGCGCGTCCACTTCGCTGGCCGTGCGGTCGCTGACCTCGGCCAGGCCGACCCGGACGAGCAGCCGTTCCGGGGTGAGGCGCCAGTTGATGCGGCCGGTGCCTCTGATGCGGTGCCGTTCGATGGCCATGCCGCGCTCCCACAGCCAGGCGGCCACGAGCGGCGCGGCGAGCCTGAACAGCGCCTCCGGCAGGCTGCGCGCGTCCATGCTCGACAGGACCGCGGTCAGGCAGGTCAGCGCCCACACCGCGATGCCGTCGATGCCCGCCGAGAAGTTCTCGCGCATGTTGCGGCGGGCCCGCACGGCGGAGGTGATGATCGCGACCTCTATGAACGCGAACAGCAGCAGCCGCAGCGGCCCGTCGAGCCCGAGGACGTCGCCGGAGAAGCGCCACATGCCCTGCGCGGACACGCCGGTCGCGATGGAGGCGGCCACGATGGTGAGGAGGTCCTCGATGGGGCGCGGGGCCACGTAACGGCCGACCAGGAACACGCCGGCCCGCCAGGCGACGCGGAGCACCAGGTACGCCAGCACGAGCGCGGCAAGGCCCAGGAGCGCGATGACGGCGGTGGCGAACGGCTTCTCGGTGACGAAGGCGGCTATTTCCTCGAACGTTGGCATCAGTCACTATCCGTGAGGCTCGAACTCCTGCGACAAACAACGACGAGATCATCGCAGAATGTCAGCATCTTGTACGCCAAACAGCCGCTCCAGCCCTGTTTTGCCCCGCTTTTCCCACCGTTCACTGGCGTCTGATCCGCACCAGGTCGCCTGGTTGCTCCGCGTCCACGCTCTGGCCGGCGAACCTGACACGGACGGTGACGGCCGAGTCGAGGAAGGCGTTGCCGCCCGTCACGATCAGGTCGTCGAGGCCGCCGCCGGTCAGGCGCAGCAGCGCCGCGCCGCCGCGCGCCGCGGTCACCTCGACGGCTCCCAGGGGCGTGCGCACGGTGACCGGGCCGTCGTTGCCGTCCTGGACGAGCACGGTGAGGTAGTGGACGTCCCGCTCCGGGTGCGAGCGCAGGAACGCGTCGGCGTCGCCGGCCAGGACGGCGACCTCGGCGGGCCCCTCCACGGCGGGTTCCGACGACCTGAACAGCGAGCAGGGCGCCAGGTTCTCGTCGAGGGTGGGCGTGGGGCCGTCCACGTGCACCCGGCCGCCTGCGAGCAGGTACTCCGCGAGCAGGCGCTGGACGTGGCGGTGCATGAAGGGGCCGCCGGGCACGGTGATCGCGCCGAACCCCGCCAGCCGCCCGGGTGTGGCCGTCTCCAGGTCGAGCAGGGCGTAGTCGCGGCCCTGCGCCCGCATCCGGTCGTGGAAGCGGCGCAGGACGCGCCCGCACTGGGGGCCGTCCTCGCCCGACAGGGCGGCGATCCCGGCGTAGGGCAGGTACAGGCCGAACGCCTGCGAGGCCACCGGGACGCACTCCAGGAACTCCGCCCCGTGCACCCGGAAGAAGTCCGCGAGCGCGCGCACGACGGGGGCCTTCTCCGTCGCGGTGCCGTCGCACGCGATCGGGGCGCAGTCGGGGTACGGCCCCGCGTGCGCGGAGTCCAGGTCGGCTGGCCAGCCGGACGTGGAGACCCCGGTGTAGACGTTGACGCCCGTCGCCCCGGCGGCCATGGCGAGCAGGCTCTGGTGGAAGCTGGTCGCGGCGTCGGCGTAGGCGGGGTCGTAGAGCTGGGAGAAGCTCCAGTTCTCCTCCAGGTTGGGCCCGGGGGCGCGCTTGGCGGCGATCACGTAGCGGGCCTGGGCGTCGGGGTCGGCCGAGACCACGCCCATCCAGTTGGTGAACCCGTAGGAGATGCTCCCCCACAGCTCGGGGCGGACGCGGGCGAGCCAGTCGTCCAGGTCCTCCACGGTCGGCGGGTTCAGGTTGACCAGGACGGGCAGCGGCGAGCCGACGGCGCGCGCCCAGGCGCGGTAGACCTCCGCCAGGTACTCGGCGTGGAAGCGGCCCCAGTCGGCCCGCGCCGCCAGCGTGCTCCCCGCGCCGCCGGGTGCGGGCGGGCCGATCTCGTCCCAGCCGCCGTACGCCGTCTGGTGGATCTTGTTGTAGGCCCGCGTCGTCCCGTACCAGGACCGCAGCCGGTCGCGGAAGAAGGCCAGCCCGGACGGGCTGTAGTCGTAGGCGGTCAGCGGCAGCGCGCCGCTGGTGTAGATGCCCTCGTTCGCGATCTGCAGCGCGACGACCGGCCCGTCGGCGGCGAGGACGTCCTTGCCCACGGCCGACAGCCACTGCCCCACCTTGGCGGAGAAGGCGGCGCCCAGCGGGGCGGGCAGGGGGCGTCCCGGCCGGCGCTCGGCCGAGTCCGCCCACCTGACCGGCTCGCCCCACGCGTCGAGCAGCGGCTCGATCGACGGGTCCGCGTCGGGGCAGACCCAGTCGGGCAGCCCGCCGTAGGTGACCTCGGCGTGGATGAACGGGCCGGGCTTGGCCACCACCCGCAGCCCCAGCTCCAGGCAGAGCGCCAGGAAGCCGGCCACGTCCCGGCCGGGGTGGGTGGCGCCGGTGAAGTCGGGGGCCGTGCCCGGGTCGGGCTGGTGGTGCCGCCACGGGACATAGCAGGTGATCACCCCGATGCCCAGCTCGTCGCGGACGGCCCGCAGCCGGTCGGCCCAGACGGCGGGGTCGTCGCGGTAGTAGGGGTAGTCGGCGGTGACGAGCACCCGCGGCTCGCCGTCGACGACGGCGACTCCGTCGCGGATCTCGATGGTCACGCTCACGCTCCTTCGCGGTTGGTCAGGACTTGAGCCCGGTGAAGGCGATTCCCTGGAGGATGCGGCGCTGGAAGACCAGGAGCACGCCGATCACCGGGATGACGGCGAGCGTGGCGCCCGCCATGATGTAGTACGCGCGACCGCCGTCGGGGCTGGCCACGAGCTGCTGCAACGCGAGCGGCAGCGTGTACAGGTCGGGGTCGTTGAGCACCACCAGCGGCCACACCAGGTCGTTCCAGTGGAACAGGAAGCTGGTGATCGTGACGACGGCCAGCACGGGCTTCGACAGCGGCAGCACGATCCGCCAGAAGATCTGCATCCGGCTCGCGCCGTCGATGAGCGCGGCCTCCTCCAGCTCGGCCGGGATCGACAGGAAGAACTGCCGCAGCAGGAAGATGTCGAGCACCGAGGCGATGTTCGGCACGATGAGACCCCAGCCCGAGTCGAACATGCCGAGCGCCTGCGTGACGTGGATGCGCGGCACCAGCAGCGTGATCGTGGGCACCATCATGCCGCCGAGCAGGGCGACGAACAGCTTGTCGCGTCCGGGGAAGGGGATCCGGGCGAAGGCGTAGGCTGCCAGGGCGTCGACGAGCAGTTTGGCGGGCACCAGGACCAGGCAGACCCACACGCTGTTGAGGAAGGCCCGGCCGAGCCCGCCGACGTCCAGGACGTAGTCGTAGTTCTCCAGCGTCGCCGCCCACTCCCCCGTCTTGCGGTCGAGGGGAAGCAGGCTGGGCACCTTGGTGTAGATGTCGTGGCCGTGCTTGAGCGAGGTGGCCACCATCCACAGGAACGGCACCACCGACACGGCCGACAGCAGGACCAGCGCTACGTAGATCGACGCCTTGCGCGCCCTCGTCATGCCGCCTCCTGCTTGACGAACCTGAACTGCAGCGCAGTGATGATCATGATGAAGACGAGCAGGATGAACGACATCGCGCAGGCGGCTCCCATGGCGTCGTAGCGGAACGCGAACAGGTACAGGTGCAGGACGTAGCTGAGCCCCGACTGCTCCGGGCCGCCGGTGACGCTCCGGCCGGAGCCCGAGAAGATCACGTAGACCAGGCCGAACACCTGCAAGGCCGCGATCACGCCCGTCACCATCAGGTAGAACGTGGTGGGCCGGAGCATCGGGACGGTCACCCGCCAGAACCGCTGCCACGGACCTGCGCCGTCGATGACCGCCGCCTCGCGGATGGCCCCGGGGATGCCCTTGAGCCCGGCCAGGTAGATGATCATCGAGATGCCGCACTGCCAGGCGGCGATGAACGCCAGGGCTGGGATGACCAGCTCGGGGGTGTTGAGCCAGTTCTGGCCGGGGATGCCGAACAGGCCGAGCACCGAGTTGATCAGGCCGTACTGCGGGTCGTAGAGCCAGCGCCAGATCGCGCCCACCGCCGCCTCGGCGGTGACGACCGGCAGGAACAGCAGCAGCCTGAACAGGTTCGCGCCCCTGCGGACCGCGTTCACCAGCAGCGCCTGCGCCAGCGCCGAGACCATGGTCAGCGGCACCGCGATCAGCGTGTACTGGAGGGTGACCCGCACCGACTTCCAGAAGTGCGGGTACTTCACGTCGTCGAACAGCAGGTCCGTGTAGTTGGCCAGGCCGACCCAGCCGGCCGCCGAGCGCAGGTTCCAGTCCGTGAAGCTGTAGTAGAGCGCCGACAGGGCCGGGTACAGCAGGAAGACCAGGAAGTAGCCGAGCGCCGGGACGACCAGGAGCCAGCCGACGAGATGGTCGCGGCGGTGGGGGCCGGGGCGGCGGCGGGCGCGCACCCCGGCCCCCTGCGTCAGGCCGGGCGGATCGGCCCGCACCGGTGCGGTCACGTCAGCCGTTCCAGCCGAGGAGGGAGCGGGTCTTGGCGGCCGCGTCCGTCAGCGCCTGCTGGGCGGTCGCCTTGCCGGTCAGCGCCGACTCCAGCGCCGGGGCGATGATCTCGTCGTTGACCTGGATCCACTGCGGCACGGCCGGGCGGGCGTGCGCGACCTTGAGCTGTTCCAGGAACGCCGCCTGCTCGGGCCCGCCCGCGACCGCCTGCGCCTTGAGGTTGACGGGGAAGCCGCCGAACGCGTCGGCCAGCGGGCCGTTGTGCTGCGCGTCGGTCAGGAAGGCCAGCCACTTCCAGGCGAGGTCGGCGTTCTTGCTGGTGGAGAAGACGACGGAGTCCTCGCCTCCGATGTTGCCCGCGGGTTCGGTCTTGTACGGCAGGGGCGCGACGCCGAAGTCGAGATCGGGGAACTGCTCGTGGATGGTGGGCACGTCCCACGGTCCGGAGATCGTCATGGCCGCCAGGCCGTTCTCGAACGGCTTGTCCGAGTCGGTGATCTTGCGCGGCGAGGACTTCAGCAGGTCCACCCAGAGCTGCAGCGCCTCCACGGCCGGTGGCTGGTCGAACAGCACCTTCTTGGCCGCGTCGTCGACCATCTGGCCGCCCGCGCCGTGCACGACGCCGGGGAACATCCACGCGCCGTAACCGTCGCCCTTGGGCACGTTCATCCCGGCGACGCCGGGGTCGGCCTGGTGCACCCGCGCGGCCGTCTGCTTGAGCTCCTCCCAGGACTTGGGCGGGGTCGGGACGAGCTTCTTGTTGTAGAAGAGCGCGACGCAGGTCTGGTCGGCGGGCAGGCCGTACAGCTTGCCGTTGGCGCGGTTGGTGTCGAGCGCGCCCTTGTAGTAGGCGCTCTCGTCGATCAGCCCGGCGGGGACCTCCTTGATCGTGCCGTCCAGGGCGTACTTGGACACGAGCGGCTGGTCGAGGATTCCCGCGTCGGGTGCGCTCTTGCTGGCGACGGCGCCGCCGAGCTTGGTGTTGTAGTCGTCCTTGGGGATCTTGACGAGCTTGACCGTGACGCCGGGGTTGGCCTTCTCGAACTCCTTGCGGATCTTCTCGATGACCTGCCCAGCCTGGGGGGTGCGGTCCTGGTACATCCAGAAGGTGAGCGTCCTGTCGCCGCTGCCCGATCCCTGGTCGCCGCCGCCGCAGGCGGCGAGCCCCGCCACAAGCACGGCCGCAAGCGCGGCCACGACGGGGCCTCGCGCGAGTCCTCGGCTCATTGTCATCTCCTCATCGGGGGGATGGGCAGAACATAATCCAGACCTCGAAGAAAGTCAGGACTGGCCGGGAAACGCTTCGGTAACGCCCCCGATACGAGCCTGGTATGGGGGTGATTTCGAGGCTTGAACTAACATGGCGGAGCGAGTTCGGGAGAGGACGGGACGATGGGCACGTCAGAGCGCAGGACCGTGCGGGATCTCCGCCGGGGGAACCGGGCGATGCTGCTGCGTGCGCTGTACTTCGGCGGCCCCGCGAGCCGCAACGAGCTGTCCGGCGCGACCGGGCTGAGCGCCGCGACGGTCAGCACCATGACCGCCGACCTGCTGGCCGACAACCTCGTCGTGGAGGCGGGCCAGGTCGACTCCGACGGCGGCCGGCCGCGCGTGCTGCTGCGTGTCAACCCCGCCTACGGCTACGCGGTCGGCGTCGACGTGGGCGAGACGCGGGTCAGCGTCGAGCTGTTCGACCTGGAGATGAAGGAGCACGCGCGGGCGCACTACGTGGTGCGTTCCGCCAGGCACGACCCCGAGCTGGTCGCCCGCCACATCCTCACCGGGGTGGAGGCGGTGATCGCCGAGAGCGGGGTCCCCGCCGAGCGGGTGCTGGGCGTCGGCGTCGGCGTCCCCGGCATCGTCGAGCCGGGGCCGGGCGCGCTGGTGCGCGCCAAGACCTTCGCCTGGGAGGCCGTGCCGCTCGGCACGCTGCTGCGCGCGGGCACCTCGCTGCCGCTGTACGTCGACAACGGCGCCAAGACGATGGGCCAGGCCGAGCTCTGGTTCGGCTCGGGACGGGGCACCCGCGAGGCGATCATCGTGCTGATGGGCTCGGGGATCGGCGGCACGATCGTCACCGGCGGCACCATCTACCGGGGCGCCGGCAGGGCCGCGGGCGAGGTCGGGCACCTGAAGATCGTCGCGGGCGGCCGTCCGTGCCGCTGCGGCGCCAGGGGCTGCCTGGAGGCCTACCTCGGGGCCGAGGCCATCCTCGACCGCGCGGGGATCGTCGCCGACTCGGCCGACGAGGAGGCGGCGCTGGCCGGGCTGCTGGAGTCGGGCTCCCCCGTCATCCGGGAGAGCGTGGACCTGCTGGGAGTCGGCCTGTCGAGCCTGGTGCACCTGTTCAACCCCGAGCGCATCGTCATCGGCGGCTGGGCGGGCCTCATGCTGGGCGGACGCCTGCTGGACGAGATCCGCGCCGCGACGGCCGCCAACACGCTGGCGCAGCCGTTCCGGCCCGACAGCGTGGTGCTCGGCCGCCTCGGGCCCGACGCCGTCGCCCTGGGTGCGGCGACGCTGGTGATCGAGGCGTTCTTCGGGGACGCCGCGCTCCGGGACCCGGTCCCCACTATTGCCTAAGAGTTGAATTAAGTATCGACACAAGCCCCGAGCCGCACCGCGCCCAGCGCCCGGGGCGCTGTCGGCTACCGCAAGCACCCCGGGCCGCCGGGCGGGTCAGGCCGCCTTGAGCTGGGCGGCTATCCTCACCACGCGCTCGGCCTGGTGGCGGGCGGCGGCGCGGGTGGTGTCGTCCACCGGGTTCGTGCCCTGCCCGTCCACGTGCGAGGTGCCGTAAGGGTTGCCGTCGGCGAACTTGATCGGGTCCGTGAAGCCGGGGGCGACCACGATGCCGCCGAAGTGGTGGGCGCTGGTGTAGAGCGCCTGGAGCGTCGTCTCCTGGCCGGCGTGGAGGGTCGCGGATGAGGTGAAGCCGCTGTAGACCTTGTCGGCCAGCTTCCCCTGCGCCCACAGCCCGCCGAGGGTGTCGATGAACTGCTTGAGCTGCGAGGAGATGTTGCCGAACCGGGTGGCGGATCCGAACAGTACGGCGTCGGCCCACTCGATGTCCTCGGGTGTCGCCTCGGGGATGTCCATGGTGGCGGCGTGGTTGGCCGCCCACACTGGATTGGCCTCGATGGCCGCCCGCGGGGCCAGTTCGGCGGCTTTCACCAGGCGGACCTCGGCACCTGCCTTCACCCCGGCATCGCGCAGTTCCTTGGCGATCTCGGTGATGGTACCGGTGGAGGAGTAGTAGACGATCGAAAGCTTGACGGGAGTGGCCACGACGGTGGCTCCATTTCTTGTGGGGATTCTGGTGGGGTTGTCGGGAGTCCGGTACTAGACGACCGGTCGACTATTCCAAGGTAGACGACCGGTCTAGATGAGTCAAAACCGGGTGCCGCGGGAGCGACGAGGCCCGTCGACCCGCACGATCAGGTGGTGACAGCAGTCCTGCCCGGGTCATTGGGGTGGGGCTCCAGGGCCGTCACCACCGAGGTCATCCACGGCCAGAGCGGCAGCGTGCCGAGCACCTTCTCGTACAGCTCACCTTCGTCGGCGGCCCGCCACAGACCGATGCTGCGCAGTTCGCCAACCGGGCGCCACAGCCTGACGAGGTGACCGGCCGCAGCCAGTTCCCCGGCCCTTACGGATTCCTCGGCGCGACGACGGTCGACCTCCGCCGGGTCGGTGCCCTCGGGGACGGTGGTGGTGAGCTCGACCAGGAACTCCTTCATGGCGCTTCTCCTTCTCTCTGCGGGGCCTACTGGCCCCTCGCGACGACGTACGAAAGGCGGTCGGTGTCGCCGCTCGTGCATTTCGCGGGCGCATGCCCTGCCGCCTGGCGGCACGCCTTTTGAAATATTTCGACCGGTCGTCTACCTTGGCATAGGCGACCGGTCGGCTAGTCATCGGTCATCCTAATCCCCCTGGAGGAAGGTCATCATGAGCACACACGTTCAGAAGGTCGCGGTCGTCACGGGTGCGTCGCAGGGCATCGGAGCCGGGATTGTCACCGCCTACCGCAAGCTGGGCTACGGCGTCGTCGCCACCTCGCGCCACATCCCCGCGTCGGACGACCCCGACGTCGTCACCGTCCAGGGCGACATCGCCGACCGCACGACCGCAGAGCGCGTCATCGCCGCCGGCGTCGAGCGGTTCGGCCGTATCGACACGCTGGTCAACAACGCGGGAATCTTCGTCGCGAAGCCCTTCACCCACTACACCGAGGACGACTACGACGCGGTGATCGGCGTGAACCTGGACGGTTTCTTCCGCATCACCCAACTCGCGGTGGAGCGCATGCTCGAGCAGGGCGGCGGCCACGTCGTGCAGATCACGAGCACGCTCGCCGACCAGGCCAACTCCAGCGTGACCTCCGTACTCGCCTCCCTGACCAAGGGTGGACTGCAGTCCGCCACCAAGGCGCTGGCCATCGAGTACGCCGGCCGCGGCCTCCGCAGCAACGCCGTGGCGCTGGGCATCATCAAGACACCCATGCACTCCGAAGAGCATCACGCGGCACTCGCGGCACTGCATCCTGTCGGCCGCATGGGCGAGGTGAGCGACATCGTCGACGCGGTCGTCTACCTCGAGAACGCCCCGTTCGTCACAGGCGAGATCCTCCACGTCGACGGCGGCCAGAGCGCCGGGTACTGAGCGCGGGCACTCACCGCCGGCCTCGCCCGCGCGGGCCCGAGGCGGGGGCGCGCCACCCGTGCCCCTGCCGGCCGCCCCGGATCCGGCTGCCGGCGGCCCGTCCGGTGCCCACGACGACCTCAGGGACCGGCCCGGGCGGGCCACTGCCTCGTCCCGGACCAAGTCCCTCCCCATCTCACGAGGAGAGAAGACACTCCATGACTTCGCCACTCGACGGTCTCGCCGTGGACAACCCGGTTCTGGCCGCGCCGATGGCCGGCGGTCCCAGCACCCCCGCACTGGTCGTGGCGGCGGCCCGGGCGAACGGACTGGGGTTCCTCGCCGGCGGATACAACAGCCCCGACGCGCTGGCCGAGCAGATCGCCGAGGTCCGACGCCACGGCATCGCCTTCGGGGTCAACCTCTTCGCTCCCAACCCCCTGCCGGTCGATCCGGAGGCCTTCCGACGTTATGCCGCCGCGATCGCCCCCGAAGCCCGGGCCTACGAACTCGACGTCCAGGCAGCGGGAGTCGTCGAGGACGACGACCACTGGTCGGACAAGATCGACTTGTTGCTGTCCACGCCGGTACCGTTCGTCAGCTTCACCTTCGCCGTCCCGGACGCAGCCGTCATCGCCCCACTGCGCGCCGCCGGAACCCTGGTCGTCCAGACGGTCACGTCACCGACGGAGGCCCGCCTGGCCGCCGACGCGGGCGCCGATGCACTGGCCGTACAGGCGTCGGCCGCCGGAGGGCACTCCGGCACGCTCACCCCCGAGCATGTTCCGGCCTCCGTCCCGCTGACCGATCTGCTGGGGCGGATACGGGAGGCGGTGTCGCTGCCGCTCATCGCCGCGGGCGGGCTGGCCACCCCGGCCGGCGTGACCGAGGCACTGCGCGCCGGAGCCGAGGCGGTAATGGTCGGCACGGTCCTACTGCGGGCGGACGAAGCCGGTACGTCACTGCCGCACAAGGCGGCCCTGGCCGACCCGAAGCGCCGCCGGACCGTGGTGACCAGGGCGTGCACGCCAAGGCACCATCGGTCCGGGACCTCCGGGCCAACGAGCCTCCGGCGCCCCGACCCGCCGGCAGCAGACCAGGGCTCACGCCTCGGCCGCTGCCTCCTGCGGCGTCCGGGCCCCCAGCAGGGCCAGGCAGTTCGCCCAGAGAACGCTCAGCTGGGACGTGTTGTTGTAGAGCTTGGCGAACAGCACCTGCCCTTCGAGCTGCGCGACGACCGATCGCGCCGCCTCACGGGCGTCGGCGACAGAGATCTCGCCACGCTCACGCGCCTCGACGACGACCGACTCCACCATGTCGACCTGGGCGTCAAAGATCTCCTGCAGGCGCCGGCGGATCGCTTCGGTCTGATTGCTCAGCTCCAGCGTGAGATTCCCGAACAAGCAGCCGGAGACGGTGCCACAGCTCTTCTGCCCCGCGCGCTGGCTCGCCTCGGTCTCCTCGAAGAGCTGCCGCAGCCGCTGCAGGGGGTCGGCGTCGCCGCGCAGAACACGGGTCCATTCGCGACGCTGGACGGCCCAGTGCTCGTCGAGCACGGTCAGCGCCAGAGCCTCCTTGGACTCGAAGAAGTAGTAGAAGCTCCCCTTGGGCACCCCGGCCGCCTTACAGATCTCGGCCACGCCCAGCGCCGAGTATCCACGCAGCTCGATGAGCGACTGCGCGGCACTGATGATCTTCTCCCTGGCGTCACTGGTCCGTCCCATGGTTGCAAGTATACGACCGCTCGTCTAATTTGTACTAGACCGGTCGGCTAGCAACTCCCCGGGACCGTTCGGTGGCAGTCCGCGACCGTCCAGAGCGGGAGCCGCTGCCCGCACGCCCACGCGCAGATGAGAGCTGAAGCAATGAACCATCCGATGCATGACGTCCTTCGCCGCTGGAAGGCCGCTTTCGACGGCCATCAGCCCGACGCCATGGCCGATCTGTTCACCCCGGACGCCCTCTTCCAGGGCTTCGGGCCCGCCGTCCTCACGGGCCGGGACGCGGTGCGGGGCTACTACGAAGTCGTACCGGCCGGCCGAAGGGCCGAGGTGACGGTCCTGCACACATACACGATCGGCGAGCAGGTCGCCGGAGGCTTCGCAGACGTCACGTTCGGCGACGCGCACGACTGGGAGGTCCATGTGCACCTGTCGCTGGTCCTCCGCCTCGACGACGCCGGCTGGCGGATCCGCCAGTACCACGTCTCCCGCGTCGACGCCGAGCACTGACCCCAGGCCCTGGGGGCGGGCAGGCTGAAGCAGCCTCGCCGACGCATTAGGAAGGCTGGACTTGCAATGCGGTCCTTCGAAGCCTAACCTTCTAATCATGGACGCTCGCGATGCTCTGAACCGGTCCACCGCCACCGCGATCCGGGTGGCGCTGGGGATGCTCAAGCGACGCACCCGCGAGGCCGTGGCCGACGGGCAGTTGACGAGCCCGGAGTTGTCCGCGCTGGCGCAGATCGATCGCAGCGGTCCGAGCACTGTCGCCGATCTCGCCCGTCAGCAGCAGATCACCCCGCAGGCGATGGGCTCCACCGTCGCGTCGCTGGAGAAGCACGGGCTGGTGACGCGGTCCCCGGACCCCAACGACCGGCGGCGATCACTGCTGACGGTGAGTGGCGCGGGCAGCGACGTCCTCCACTCCGGCCGCAACGCGATATCCGATCGCATGGCCGTCGCGCTCGGCGAGTCGTTCACCGACGACGAGGTCGCCACTCTGGCGGCTGCGGCTCCGCTGCTGGAACGCCTGGCCCAGCATCTCTGACCCTTGATCCGAACCAGATGCCATGCCGAGCGTGCGGAGCCGATGGCGTGCGGCCTCGACCGCACATAAGGACGTGCGTATGTCAGTGACCGAAGGGCACTCCGCGACTGTGCCTGCGCACGGTGGCCACCCGTTTTCCTGGCGTTTCACCACACCCCTGTTCGTCGGTTCGGCCCTCAACCCGGTCAACAGCTCACTCATCGCGACGGCGCTGCTGCCGATCGCCGACGACTTGGGCATCCAGATCGGCCAGACCGCGGCCCTTGTGGCCGCCCTTTACCTGGCGAGTGCGACCGCCCAGCCCACCGCGGGCAAGGCCGCCGAGGTGTTCGGGCCCCGGCGGGTCTTCATGTCCGGCATTGTCATGGTCGCCCTCGGCGCCGTCTTCGGCGGTTTCGCGCAGAGCCTGTGGATGCTGATCCTGAGCCGGGTCGTGATCGGATTGGGCACCTCGTGCGCGTACCCGACCGCAATGCTGCTCATCCAACGCCGCGCGCGGGATGCCGGCATGGCCAAGCCGCCGGGCGGCGTCCTTGGCGGACTCATGATCGCCGGGATCGCCACCGCCTCGCTCGGCCTTCCCCTCGGCGGCGTCCTGGTGAACGCCCTGACCTGGAGAGCTGTCTTCTTCGTCAACGTGCCCGTCGCCGTCATTGCGTTCATCGCCGCGGTCGCCTGGATCGAACCCGACCCAAAGCGTGCCGAACGGATGAGCGCGCATGAGATCGCGTCGAAGCTCGACGTGTCCGGCATCCTCGGCTTCGTCGGAGCCATGCTGACACTGCTGATCTTCCTGCTCGGCCTGCCGACCGCCCACTGGTGGGTCCTCGCACTGTCCATTGCGCTATGGGCGGTACTGGTGCTTTGGGAGCTGCGAGCGCGGACCCCCTTCCTCGACGTGCGGCTCCTGACCGCCAACCCCGGACTCGCCAACACCTACCTGCGCTTCGGCCTGACCCAGTTGTGTGTATACGTCGTCCTGTATGGCGTCACCCAGTGGATCGAAAGCGTCCGCGGCTTCAGCGAGTCCGCCGCCGGACTGCTCCTCCTGCCCATGACCCTGGTCTCGGGTCTCATCATCGCGCCGCTCTCCCGGCGCAGCCTCGTCCGGGGACCGGTCATCGCAGCCGCTGCCGCCTGCCTGCTCGGATCGGTCGGTGTCCTGCTGCTCAGCTCCACAGTCTGGATCGGCAGCGTGGTGATCCTGACCCTCGTGTTCGGTCTCGCCATCGGCTTCTCAACCGCCGGCAACCAGACCTCGCTCACCCAGCATGCACCCGCCGATCAGCTGGGCACCGCGTCCGGGCTGCTGCGCACCTTCGGGTACGTCGGTTCCATCGGCGCCAGCGCCGTCACCGGCTTGGTCTTCCATCACAACGTCACCAATCACGGCGTCCACCAGATCGGCTGGATCATGACGGCCGTCAGCCTCGTTCTGGCGGCGCTCACACTCGCCGACCGCACCCTGCGGCCCGCCCGGCACTGACCGCTCAACACCACCAATTGATCAAGGAGATACACATGCCCATCACCACGATCGACCCCAACACGGCCCTCATCGTCGTCGATCTCCAGTCCGCCGCCGCCCACATGCCGACGGTTCACCCGTTCGACGCTGTCCTGGCCAACGCGGTCAGGCTCGCCGACGCATTCCGCGCCAAGCAGCTCCCCGTCGTACTCGTCAACGTCGCCGGCGGCGCCCCGGGCCGCACCGAGCACGACTTCGGGGCCTCGGACCTCCCCACTGGCTGGACGGACCTTCTCCCGGAACTTGACCAGCAGCCCGGCGACAAGACCGTCACCAAGTACACCTGGGGCGCGTTCCACAACACCGACCTGGCAGAACACCTCCAGAAACTCGGCGTCACCCAGGTCGTCGTCTGCGGACTCTCCACTGCCATCGGTGTGGAGTCCACCGCCCGGCAGGCCCACGAGCACGGCTTCCACGTGGCGCTGCCCCTCGACGCCATGACCGACCTCGACGCCGCTACGCACGAGAACTCGGCCACGTTGATCTTCCCCCGCCTCGGAGAGACGGGGACCACCGCCGAGGTCCTCGCCCACATCGGCGCCTGACCCCCTCCACCTGCGCGGCGTGGACCACGCGCTCCACACTGCGACGGTGGAGGGGGACAGGAGGCCGGGTTCGCCGACCCCCGGGGGCCCTAGGCCGGTCGTCGTTGCACGGCGTCGGCGATGACCGCTGTCACGAGCTTGTTGACGGCTGCCGTGGCCGGCGGGCCGGGGTCGCGGTCTGCGAACAGCAGATGCCCGCCACCGACCAGGGAGAGAGTGAGTGAGTCGATGTCGGCGTCGGCCGCGATGCGGCCCAGTTCACGCTCGTCGGCCAGATAAGCGGAGATCGCGGTCGTGGCCTGGGCGAGGATCGCGATGCCGCCTCCGGGCCTGGCTTGCCGCAGCCGGGCGCGCAGCTCGTCCCGGAAGGTGATGAGCGGGATGATCGCCACCGGAATCGGTCCGAACAGGGTGGTCAGCGCGCTGGTGAGGTTGTTGGCCACCGTGCCGGTGCCGGCGGACTCGCGCAGCGCACTCGCCTGCGTCTCGAGCTGCGCGGCCCGGTCAAGCACGAGGTCGGCGAGGAAGGCGTCGAAGTCGGCGAAGTGCCGGTGCAGGACGCCTTTGGCACAGCCCGCCTCGTCGGTGACGGCCCGGCTGGTCAGCCCGTTCGGCCCATCCCGCAGAAGCACGCGTTCGGCAGCGGCGAACAGCTGCTGCCGGGCGTCGCGAAGGTGCACCCCCGTCGGCATTGACAGATCCTCTCGTGCGTCGGCCCGCTGGCATCCGTTGCTAAGTGGGCGCATGCCCACTAAGGTGGGCGCATGCCCATCCTACCGCGAGAGCAACCAGATCCGTCCCCAGCGGAGCCGCATCAGGCCCGGCGAATGGCCGAGTCGTTCGGCGTGAACGCGCAACGCTACGACCAAGCCCGCCCCGGCTACCCCGATGCGTTGGTGGCGCGGATCGTCGCCGGGAGCCCCGGGCCTGACGTGCTCGACGTCGGCTGCGGTACCGGCATCGCAGCCCGCCAGTTCCAGGCCGCCGGCTGCGCCGTGCTCGGCGTCGAGCCCGATGCGCGGATGGCCGACTTCGCGCGAGCCCGTGGCCTGCAGGTCGAGGTGGAGACCTTCGAAGCCTGGCAGCCGACTGGCCGGACGTTCGACGCGGTCATCGCCGCCCAGTCGTGGCACTGGGTGGATCCGATCACCGGCGCCGTGAAGGCGGCACATGTGCTGCGTCCAGGGGGACGGCTGGCGATCTTCGGGCACGTGTACGAGCCGCCTACCGAGGTGGCCGAACCGTTCGCCGCCGCCTACCGGCGGGCGGTGCCCGACTCCCCGCTCAACGGCCAACCGGCCCGACGTCCGCTCGACCTCTACCAAGCGGCATACGCGAAGTTCGCCGACCAGATCCGCGAGACCGAACAGTTCAACGATGCCGAACAGTGGCGATTCGACTGGGAGCAGTCCTACACGCGCGACCAGTGGCTGGACCTGCTGCCCACCACCGGTGGGCTCACCCAACTCCACCCTGATCAGCTAGCCGAGATACTGGACGCGGTCGGGGGCGCCATCGATTCCCTGGGTGGACGCTTCACGATGAACTACACCACCCTGGCCGCGACCGCCGTACGCGCCGGCACCTCCTGAGTCCATCCGCCACGTCGCCGCCGACCTAGACATCCGCGCGGCCGTTCGACACTCTGCCGGGCCTCGGCGGAGTGCGACCAGCCGCGGGCGGCCATCTCGGCCAAGACGAGTGGGACGCGCGGCGCGTACCGGACGCCGTCGGTGCGGGGCCGTCCGCAGGCGGGCGCCGTCCCCGGTGCGGGCCGCCGGTACCGTGGGCTGGTGCTCATCGAAGGCTGGTCCGCGCTGGCGGGCGACTCCCCCGCCGCGCGGGCGACAGGTGCCGAGCTGGTCGCACGCTGGGCCGAGCCGCACCGCCGCTATCACACGCTCGACCACCTCGCGGCCGTCCTCACCGCGATCGACGGGCTCGCCGAGGCCGCCGACGACCCGGTCGCGGTGCGGCTGGCCGCGTGGTTCCACGACGCCGTCTACGACGGGCGTCCAGGCCGGGACGAGGAGCGCAGCGCCCAGCTCGCCCAGGCCACGCTCCCCCGCTGCGGAGTCGACCCCGAGCGGGTCGCCGAGGTGGCCAGGCTGGTCCGGCTCACCGCAGCCCACGACACACTCGCGCCCGGCGACGCCAACGGCGCGGTCCTGTGCGACGCCGACCTGGCGATCCTCGCCGACGCGGACTACGAGACCTACCGGACACGGATCCGCCAGGAGTACCGGCACGTGCCCGACGACCTGTTCACCATGGGCAGAGCCGACGTGCTGCGCAGGCTCCTGGCGACCCCGCGCCTCTACCGGACGCCCCAGGCGTACCACCTGTGGGAGACGCGGGCCCGCGCCAACATGGAGACCGAACTGACGACCCTGGCAAGCGGGAAGGTGTAGCCCCACGCGGACAACGGCCCCCGACAGACACGGTTGCTCACACCCCGACACCAGCCAGACGCGGAGGCCCCCGGCCGACGCCGACCGCTCAGCAAGCGCGTGGGCGGGCGGCGTCAGCGGATTTTGCGGCGGCGTAGCCCGCCGGCGATGAGGCGGCCCAGCAGCTCTCGCGAGCTGACCGCCTGCGCCCCCAGCGACACCGCGTGCGCGTGGACCGTCTCCGGCACGTCGTAGTGGTCGCGGTCGAAGGCCCGGCGGGGCACGCCGAGCAGCACCGCGAACGTGTGCAGCTCGTCGAGCGAGCTGTCGCTGACCAGATGGGACCACATGAGCCCGCGCGGGCCGGGCCAGTTCGGAGGGTCGATGAGCACCGTCACGTCGTCAAGGGTAGGACCCGCCCGCGCACCTCCAGTTCCCCCAGGTCGGTGACGACCACGTCGGCGCCCCGCTCCGCCAGTTCGGCGGCCTGGCCGTCCTGGACGGTGTTGCCGACGGCGACGACCAGCCCGAACCCGCCCTTCCTGCCCGCCTCGACCCCGGGCAGCGCGGCGTCGACCACGGCCGCCCTGACCGCGGGCAGCGCCAGGCGGCGCACAGCCTCCAGGAACAGCGCGGGATCGGGCTTGCCCGGCAGGTTCATCAGGGCGGCGTCGTCGCCGTCGACCAGCAGGTCGAACAGGTGGCTCACCCCGGCGGAGCCGACCAGTCTGCGGCCGTGCATGCTGGCCGACACGGCGGCGGTCCGCGCGCCCCGGTGGCGCAGCTCGTGGAGCAGGGCCACCGTCGCGGGGAAAGCGGCCACGCCGTACTTGTCCACCTGGTCGATGAACAGCCGGTCCTTGGCCAGGCCCAGCCCGTGCACGGTGGGCGCCCCCGGCTCGTCGTCGGGCGCGCCTTCCGGCAGGGTGATGCCGCGCGAGGCGAGGAAGGTACGGACGCCGTCGAGCCGGGGACGTCCTGCGACGTGGCGCAGGTAGTCGTCCCTGATGTCGAACGGCGTGGAGCGGCCGCGCAGGAAGGCGTCGAAGACGTGCTTCCAGGCGGCCGCGTGGCCCCGAGCGGTGTCGGTGACCACGCCGTCGGTGTCGAACACGACGGCGTGGATCACGGTCAGGTCGATGACGGGCTTGTTCACACCGTGAACGTAACCGCTCTACCAGGCGACGGGTAGCTTCTCCACGCCGTAGACGATGGCGAGCTTCCTGAACGGCACCTCTCCGGCCACGTGCAGGTTCGGGAAGCGGCGCAGCAGCGCGGGGAAGGCGATGCGCATCTCCATCTGCGCCAGCGGCGCGCCGATGCAGCGGTGGATGCCGTGGCCGAACGCCAGGTGCGAGCCCGCCGTCTCGCGTCCGGGCTTGACCTGCTCCATGTCCTGGCCGAGCTCGGGGTCGCGGTTGGCCGCGGTCAGCGAGCAGAGCACCATCTCGCCCTTCTTGATCTGGTGCCCGTGCAGTTCCAGGTCCTCGCGGGCGAAGCGCGGGAACGCCACCTGGACGACCGTCATGTAGCGCAGCAGTTCCTCGACGACCTGGTCGGCGTAGCCGTCGACCTCGCGGACCTTGGCGGCCTGGTCGGGGTTGTCCATCAGCCAGAGCGTGCCGAGGGCGAGCATGCTGGTGCTGGTGTCGTGGCCGCCGGTGAGCAGGCCGTCGGCCATGCTGGCCAGTGTCCTGTCGTCGAGGTCGTCGCCGTGCTCGCGCAGCAGGTGGCCGAGGAGCCCGTCGCCGGGGTTCTGGCGCTCGCGTCCGACGAGGTCGGTCAGGTACGTCATCGCGTCGTTGATCGCCTGGAGCGACGCCTCGGGCCCGGCCGTGAAGTCGAACCGGTCGGTGCTGATCTTCATGAAGTCGGCCCGTTCCTCGTACGGGACGCCGAGCAGCTCGCACACCACCAGTGACGGGATGGGCAGCGCGAACGACTCGACCAGGTCCGCCGGGGAGCCCTGGGCCTCCATGCGGTCGAGGTACTCCTCGACCATGGCCTCGATGCGCGGCTCCAGCCGCTTCAGGCGGCGCATGGTGAACTCGGGCGTCAGGTACTTGCGCAGCCGGGTGTGCTCGGGCGGGTCACGGAAGCCAAGGCCGCCCGGATCCTCCTGGTTGGAGCCGAGCCCGATCACGTTGCCGAAGTCGTTGCTGAAACGCTCGTGGTCGCCCAGGACGCCGCGGACATCCTGGTAACGGGTGACCAGGTAGACCGTCTGCCCCCCGGGGATCTCCATCGGGAAGACGGGCTGTTCCGTGCGGATGCGCGCAAGCTCCGCCACGGGGTCGAAGCCCTCGCGCATGAACTGGACGAGAGGGAACTCTGAGTCTGACATGGAGAATCCGTCCTGCTGGGGATACATCACGCCTTGTCGGGATAAATCCCTCCATAGATGGTCCCATCTGGCGGGACGCGATCCGGCCAGGCTCAGCCGAGCGCCGGCACCCACGCGGGGTCGTCAGGTGACGGCACCGTCCCGAGGTGCGCGTGAAGGGGCGGTTCCGGCACCGCTTCCGCCGTCAGCGAAGGAGGGGCCGGCTTGGGCCTGCGCGGCTCCCGCACCCCTCCCGGCGGGTCGTCGGACGGAGGATCCCCCTCGCCGGGGCCGTGCGGCTCCCCCGGGCCGAAACCGGGCCGCCAGCTGGGAGCACCGCCGGTGAGAGCACGGCGTTTGCGCGATCGCTTGCTCACATCACCCTCCTTGGGCCGATTTGCTCCATTCTGCGCCCCGGCGCACCCACACGCGAGCCGTCAAACGCCGGAAAACAGGGCTTCGGACGGTCCGGCGAGACCAGCCCCGGCACCTCGAACCTCCCGCGAGCGCCGGATGGTTGATTGTCCACATTCGGACAGGTTCGCGCGGCCCCGCGGCGCCTGAGTGACCGTCACACCTGTGTCACGTTCCACTCCCACCTCTGGAGATCGCATTGCTCAAGCGTCTGCTCGTCTCCGCCGCGCTCATCGGCGCCGCTCTCGCCGTCCCCGCCACGGCGGCGCCCGCGTCCGCCTCGGCCCAGTCGCCCGCCGGAGGCGGGACAGCCCGGGGTGCGTAGCGCGGACCCAGAAGTGGTCAGGTGGGGCGGCGCTGTTGTTCGATGTACGCCTTGATGATGGCGAGTGGGGCTCCGCCGCAGGAGGCGGCGAGGTAGGAGGGCGACCAGAAGTGGCCGTCCATGATGGCCTGGTTGACCCGGCTGGTGAACTCCTTGCGCAGGTAGAGGGATGAGACGCCCTTCAGCGAGTTGACGAGTTTGGAGACCGCCACCTTCGGGGGGTAGTGGACGAGGAGGTGGACGTGGTCGTCGGCGCCGTTGAACTCGCGTAGTTCGGCCTCGAAGCTGTCGCACACCTCGACCATGATGTCCTCGCAGCGTCGCAGCATCTCGTCGTTGAACACGCCTCGCCGGAGTTTGGTCACGAAGACCAGGTGGACGTGCAGCGCGGAAACCACATGTCTGCCTCGCCGGTATTCCACATCCTGACTCATAGACCAGATGATAATGTGTTCGAATCGGTGAGAGGTGAGTGCCGCACGGAGAAAGGGGGTGTTCCATCGTGTTGGCGGGTCGCAAGTACCGGCTGGAGTTCGACTTCGGGCAACGGGTGTTCGCCGAGCGGCTGGGCGGGATCTGCCGCAGCGTGTGGAACACCGGCCTCGAGCAGCGCCGCGCATACCGGCGGCGAGGCGCGTACCTCACCTACGAGGAGCAGTGCGCGCAGCTCGCCGAGGCGAAGAAGGACCCGTACTGCGACTGGCTCGCCGACGCCCCCGCCCAGGTCATCCAGCAGACGCTGAAGGACTTGGGCCAGGCGTGCCGAAAGCATGGCACCTGGAAGGTCCGTTGGAAGTCGCGGACGAAGTGGAAGCCGTCGTTTCGGTTCCCCACCGCGAAAAACATCCCCGTCGAGCGGATCAACCGCAGGTGGGGCCGAGTGTTCCTGCCGAAATTCGGGTGGGTGAAGTTCCGGATGTCGCGCCCGCTGGGCGGGGCGGTGAAGTCCGCGACCGTCTCCCGCGACGGCAGGCACTGGTTCATCTCGTTCCTGGTGGAGGACGGCCTCACTCAGGTTGAACAGCACATCCATCCCGACGCGCACGCCGGGGTGGACCGGGGTGTGGTCACGGCCGCGGTCACCTCCGACGGGGAGTTCTTCGACCGCCGCCACGCCGGAACCGGCGGCGTGTCCAGTCTGGTGCCGCCCCCTGAGCGGAAACAGGACAGGCAGGCCGATCCCGCCTTCCTCGCTCCGGGCGAGGCGGAACGCTATCTGCGGCTGCAGCGGCGGCTTTCCCGGTCGAAGAAGGGCTCCCGGCGGCGTCAACGGGTCGTGGCGGCGATGGGCGACATCATGCGCCGCGTCCGGTGGCGTCGCGCGGATTTCAACGCGCAGACCGCGCACCGCCTCACCCGCCGCTACGGCATCGTGGTCCTGGAGAACCTCAACATCGACGGTATGACCACCGCCGTGCGGCCCAAGCCCGACCCCGGCCAGGTGGGTCGATACCTGCGCAATGGGGCGGCGGCGAAGTCCGCCTTGAACAAGGCGATCCTGGACAAGGGCTGGTACGGCCTAGAGACCGCCCTGCGGAGCAAGGCCCGCTACACCGGGACCGTCGTCGCGAAGGTCCCGGCCCCGTACACGTCACAAACGTGCCCGGCACCTGCCTGCGGGAAGGTGGATGAGAAGAGTCGCGAGAGCCAAGCGGTCTTCTCCTGCACCGCCTGCGGGCACGCCGAGCACGCCGACATCGTCGGGGCGAAGAACACGTTAGCACTGTGCACTGTGGAACTGCTTCACCCCCGGCGCGTACTGCCCGAAGGCGGCGCACAACCGGAGCGGCTATGCGAAGGTCACGAATCGGCTCTACACCTGCAGCCAGTACACCAACGGGCAGTGGCGGTGGAAGCGCGCCTGATCCCGGCGGGCACTCGCCGACCTGGCCGAGGAGGCGGATCCAGAGGCCGGCGACGATGATCGAGAGTGCTTCGCCGTAGGGGGCGCTGCGGCGAAGCGGAAAAGTTAATCCTTCCCGTCCTGATCTCCTTGTAACCGCACCGGCCACCCGGCCCGGAGCGAGGTCTGGACGCGCGCCCGCCTCGTCCACACGTGGCGGGCGCCTTGAATCGGGCGAAAAAGGGGGCGAGGGGGCCGGATACCACCCCGGCCGCCCTCGCCCTAGGCAAAGAGCTCCGCGAAGAGTCTGCGCCAATCTTTGACAATACCCTGTGCCCGCAAGTGATCGCGCAGAGTAATCAAAAGGTGACTCCAGAGAATTTCTCGGATTCCGTCTCGCCTGATGATGCACTGTCCAGATTCAGGCAGTAGAGTGCCGACATCGACACTCCGTAGTCGGTCAATTACCAACCGTCGCAAATACGGACACAGTCGATATAGCTCCGCGAAGCAGTCAAAGGGGACTTCTCCCCACGTCCGAAAGGGGGACAAAATGTCATCCCAGCTGCCCCTTCTCTACGCCGCGTGCGTCATCCTGGCCATTCTCTGGCTGACCTACTACGCCATCCGGCGACTCTCCGCTGTCGCCCCGACGACCATCGCCGCCGTCATCACCGCACTGGCCGCGCTGCTCACCGCCACGGCGCATCTGCTAGGCCTGCTACCCATATGACCGCGTCCTTACGGTCGCGTGAAACGTGAGGGCCGGCCGGCCGCTCGCCCGCCGAGAGGCCGGCCGGCCCATCAGCGCCGGACGAATCCGTTGACGACGAGCGGCAGCGACGCGTCCAGCCCGGCCACGTTGAGCACGCCGGCGTCCTTCGGGTCGCCGATCGTGTAGCCCACCGCGGTCATCGCGGCCACCACCACGCGGGTCTGCGGGTTCACCTTCCGGCGGTAGGCGGCGAGTGCCTGCGCCGGGTGGGAGCGCCCCGCCCACGTCTCGTTGTCGGTGAACACGACGATCCCGTCCACGTCCATCCGCCGGCCGGCCGCCCACGTGAACGGCAGCGACAGGTCGGTGCCGCCGCCGGAGGGCCGCCAGGAGGCGATCTCGCGCAGGTTGGTGCGCGGCGTCACCTTCGACGCGTGGACGGACGTGTCGACGTCGATGACGTGCACGTCGCCCCGCTCGATGCGGGCCAGCATGACGGCCATCGCGCAGCCCACCTCGTACGCGCTGCCCACCGGCGAGCCGCCGACGACGACGTGCTGCTCCATCGAGCCGGACGAGTCCACGGCCGCCAGCAGCCGCCTGCCCGAGGGCTCGGCGTTGCCGAAGGACAGCTCGTACGTCTCCTCCAGCGCGTCCAGGATGGCCGGGACCGGCTGCCACGTCTGCGCGTCGGCTCGCCGGTTGGGCTGGGAGCGGCCGGAGGCGTAGACGCGCAGCGCGAGCCAGGCGTC
Source organism: Nonomuraea sp. NPDC005983 (assembly GCF_040614375.1). Lineage (NCBI taxonomy): Bacteria > Bacillati > Actinomycetota > Actinomycetes > Streptosporangiales > Streptosporangiaceae > Nonomuraea > Nonomuraea sp. NPDC005983. The sequence continues at coordinate 24,527 of NZ_JBEXUP010000011.1, read as the reverse complement.
CATCGGGTGGATGCGAGCTCTGAGCAGCGCGTCGCGGTCGGCGAGCCGGGCCGCCGCCCGCGCGGTGGCCTCGCCCATGGGCGTGAGCGTGCCGATCCGGGTCATCCGGGCGAGGTTGCGCAGGAGCGCGGTCATGCCGGCCGTGTCGACGAGGGCGTCCCACACGGCGGGCTCGCGGAGCATCGCGTCCGGCAGGAACTCCCACGGCACCCGCAGCTCGGCGACGGCGCGGACCGCCTCGTCCACGGTGGTGGCCGCCTTCGCGGTGAGGAAGCGCTCGACGGCGGGCAGCGCCGCGCGGGCCCGCTCGTCGGGGACGTTCCCGGCGATCCACCCGAACAGCGTCCTGCGCTGCTCGGAGTCGGCCACGGGGTGGGCGATCCGCAGCACGTCCCGCAGGGAGAACGTCTCGCCCTGCGGGGTCCTGCGCTGGGCCGCCTTGCACGCCTTGAACGCGACGTCGTCCGCGCTGCCGGTGAGGAACCAGGAGCCGAGCGCCGTGCGCAGCGACCGGCCGGTGACGGGCGCGGTGCCGCGTCCGGTGGCCTTGCCGCCCAGGTTCTTGTAGTAGCCGAAGAACTGCGCCAGATGATCCGTGGTGCGGGCGACCCTGGGCAGGGCGAGCTTGGCCGCCTGCCGGGTGTCGGCGTCGCCGCGGGCGTAGGCGGCGGCCAGCGCGAACAGCGCGGGACGCTGCTTCGGCGCTCGCGGCGGGCGGGCCGTCGAGATCTCCGTCAGCAGGGAGACGACGCGAGGGCCGTCCTCGGCGAGGGCCTGGAACAGCACGCCGGCGTTGTCGGCGGTCAGCTGGTCCTCGCTGACGTAGTAGGTGCCGCCCGTGGTGCCGAGGATCAGGAAGTCCTCCAGCTTGGTCCACAGGTCCTTGTCGAAGACGTAGCCGCCGGCGGCGTTCTGCACCTGGTCGGCACGGCCGGGGATGCGCCGCGTCTGCGGGGTCGCGACCGTCGACACAGACGCGAGAGGGTCACGGGTCATGGTGTTGCCCTTTCGCTTCGACCCGCCTGAGGCGGATATGGGCAGTGGGAGGGAGCGGATGTGGTGGTGTCCACCGGGGTGTGCAGATGCTCTGCCGGCTGAGCTACGCACGGCCAGGGCCGTGCGGCGGGACTCGAACCCGCGCCCGTCTGATCCGGTAACCGATGGACGTCGACCCGCGCCGGCACCAGACCTGACCAGCTCACCGTGCCGGGAGAGACGCAGGTTCGCGCCCCGCTTCCTCTCCGTTCCCGGTGAACTGGTCTCAACGTTAGCGATCAGCGCGCCGCGTCACACCTGAATATCCGCCCTGTCGCGAAATGTCGGGAGATTGCCCGAAATAGGCGCATTCTTCGCAAACGACCAGGATGTGCGAGGAGCGAAAGGTGAGGGGGCCGGATACCACCCCGGCCGCCCTCACCGCAGGGCAAAGAGCTCCGCGAAGAGTCAGCGCCGGTCTTCGACAATACCCTGCGGCCCGGCCGTCGATTGCGCAGAGTAATCAAAGGGTGACTCCAGCGAAGTCTCGGATTCCGTCTCACATGAGGACGCCCCCCGGCCTCAGGCAGCCGGGCACTCTTCTCGGGAGCTCCGGTTCCGCATGGTGGGCACTCAGCCACCGTGAAGACGGTGAGCACCGGCAACCCGAAGACGGCGCTTCAGCTTCGCGGCTCGGGTAACGCGCTCAGGTAGCCGGCCTCGACGATGCGGTCGGCCATGACCTTGTAGTCGGCCGGGTCGTCCGGGGTGAACGCGGCCAGGCCGTCGACATACCGGTTGAACATGCAGAAGGCGGCCGCGATCAGGATCGCGTCGTGGATCTCCACGTCGGAGGCCCCGGCGGCCCTGGCGGCGGCCACCTGCCGGTCGGTGACCGTCTTGCCGCCCTGCCGTACGGCTCCTGCGATGTCCAGCAGCGCCTTCATCTTGTCGGAGATGGGGACGTCCGCCGGGTCGGCACAGATCTCCTCGACCGGGGCCGTCCCCTCAGGGAGCTGCGCCTCGGCGAACGCGGCGTGTGAGGAGAAGCAGAACCGGCAGTCGTTCTGCGCGGACACGTAGGCCGCGATCAGCTCCCGCTCGCCTCTGGACAGTGAATTGTCGCCGCGTAAGAGCACCTCGGCCAGCTCGCTCATCGGTCGCGCGGTCTGCGGCCGGTAGTGGAACAGGCCGACGATGCCCGGGTGGTCGTTGCCCAGCGTGATGTGCGCCATGAACGCTCCTTGGAGAGTACGGATCGACAGGCTTCAGGCGCAGCGTGAGCGGTCAACGCCACCCGGTCAACCCTCGGTCGCGCAGGCGCCGCCGGGCAGGGCGAGTAACGCACGCAGGAAGAAACCGTGCCGCGGAGCCCGGTGTTAGCGTGATCGTGACCCGGATGAGGGGACGATGGCCGTGTCCAGACCGAACCATCAGTGGCGGATCGTTCGTGAGACGCTGGAGCAGGTCGGCGCCCGGTTCGCCCGCCTGCTGACCTCCGTCCCGCCCGAGACGATGGCGACGCGCGACTGGACCGTCGCCGAGACCGGCGCGCACGTCGCGTCCATCGCCTGGCTCTACACCGCCATCGTGCGCCAGGACGACGCTCCGCACCCGATGCCCTCGCTCGCCGCGCCGATCGCGTCCACCAACGTCGACACCGTGGCCGACGTCAACGACCTCGTGCTGGGCTCCTACTCCGAGCGCGACCCGGCCGAGCTGGCCCGGCGGCTGCGTGCCGACATCGGCCAGATCCTGCGCGTGACCGAGCAGCTGGACCCGGCGACGCTCATCCCCTGGCTCGGCGAGGCCCGCGTTCCGCTCGCCGGCCTACTCGCCCATCTGGTCAACGAGATGCACCTGCACGGCTGGGACATCGCCCGGAGCGGACACGTGCCGTGGACGATCCCGCCGCGCGAGGCCGCGCTGTTCTTCGACCTGTTCCTCATCGGGATGATCCGCGAAGACTACGGGCGGTTGATGGACACGGGCGGGCCCCGGCGGTCCGGGCGGATAGCGGTCCAGTTCCACTCCCGCTACACCGCCCCGGCGACGCTGGTGCTGCGGGACGGCCGGGTGTCGGTGGAGGAGCCTTCGCCTCGCACGGACGTCCACGTCGCCTTCGACCCGCCGACGCTGAACCTGATGCTCTTCGGCCGTGTCAGCCGTCCGAAGGCCTTGCTCACCGGCAAGATCGCCGTCTGGGGGCGACGCCTCTGGCTGCTTCCGCCGTTCCTGCGCGAGGTCCACCTGCCTGCCAACCGGCGTCCGCGCCGTCACTACCCGACGGCCGCCGGTGAAACCGTGGCCGACGCCTGATCCGGGCTCCCCCGTCGGCCGCCGCCAGTGCGGCCGCCCCCCAAGCGACCTGCTTGGGGGGAGTCAGGACAGGTTCGAAAGCAGCGATCATCCGGTTTCCACGCGGGCCAGCACGGCCCCCACCACGAAGTCCGGGTACTTCTCGGCGACGGCGTCGACATCGGGGAGGATCTCCACGTCGCCGAGGCCGGCGGCCTCGAACGTGGCGCGCCACGCCGCGGGCGTCAGGAAGCCGTGCGTCGGCCGCTTCACCGGATCGGTGGCGACGTCGGTGAAGCTGTCCAGGAAGTCGAAGATGAACTCCACGTAGATGGGCCGCGCGCGCTTCGTGGGGCGGACGCACTCGGAGACGACGACCGTCCCGCCCGGCTTGAGCGCCTTCGCCGCTTCGGCGATGACGAAGTCGAGGTCCGGCGCCACGTGAAAGCAGTTGACGGAGTAGACCACGTCGAACGTGCCGGGCTCGACCCCCTGCTGTGCCCAGGGGATCGTCATGTCGAGGCGCGCCGACTCGACGAGCGTCGTCGGCGAGGCGGCGGCTCGTGCCGCCCGCTCGCCGTGACGGGCGAAGGTCTCGGCGATCTCGGTGAATCGGTAGCGCGAGATACGGGGGCCGAGCTTTGTGAGCGCTTCCTCGGCCGCGCTGCCACAGCCGCCACCGATCTCGAGGACCTCGAACGCACCGCCGTCCTCGGGAGCGATGCGGGAGAGCGCCTCGGCGCCGAGAGTGTTGTTGATCGTGTAAAGAAGATTGGCATTGGAGAAGTACCGGAGCCAGAGCGGGAGTTTCTGGGGAGAGAAAAGGATCTCGTCGCCCGTCGCCTCGCTGCGGAAGTAGCGCGGCGCCTCGTCGACCAGCGTCCGCACGAGTTCGGCGGCCACGGCGGCGCCGGGCTCCAGCCGGGCGAGCTCGGCGGCGACGGTCTCGAACTCCTCCACCGGGGCCGTCCCGGGAAAATAGCGGCCGTCCCGCCGGTCCAGTGTCCCGGTGTCCGAGAGCTTCTCGTAGAGGAACGTCAGGGCGACGGTGCGGCGCCATGGAATGGACAGCGCCTGCTTGGTCTCCTGCACCGTCACGCCCCTCGCAGCGGGAAGCGCGCCGATCGACGAGAGAATGCGGTGAGCGGCCGCGTCGACGAGGCGGTCGAACGTCTCGGTCGCCGCCAGGAACCGGAAGGTGAACAGGTCGCGGACGCGCTCGTCGGCGATGGCGGCCTGGAGTTTCGCGAAATCCGCCGTATCTCTGCGCCGCGTGGATAGATCATTCCGAAGTTCCGCGAGGTTTTCCATGGCGCGCTACCGCCTTTCCGTGAAGTCATCCAGGGTTCTCCTGGCCAAGTGCCGGCGGCGACCTTCTCGCCGGGCGGATGGACAGCCTGAAACCGCGCGCCCGCGGTGACCCTGTGCCGGCCGGAGAGCGGCGCTGGTCACCGCGAGCGGGGTCATGCCGCTGAGCGGTCGGCCGCCGCCCAGGGGTGGACGGTCATGGGGAGGCCGCCGCCGAGGCGCAGCGAGAGCATCGGCTCCGGCTTGACCCGGAGACCGGGCAGCCTCTCCAGCCGCAGGTCGCGCAGGAGCGTGGAGACGATGAAGGTGGCCTCCATCATCCCCAGGTGGTTGCCGACGCAGAACCGGGGGCCGGCGCCGAACGGGATGTGCGCGTAGCGGGGCCGGCTCGACGGGACGTCCGGGTTGAACCGCTCCGGGTCGAACCGTTCCGGGTCGGCCCAGTACCTCGGGTGCCGGTGCAGGGTGTACGGGCAGATCAGGACCTCCGCGCCGGCGGGGACGTGGTAGCCGCCGACCACGTCGTCGCGGACCGCCCGGCGGGTGAGGATCCACACCGGCGGGAACAGGCGCATGGTCTCCTGCAGCACCATGTTCGTGTAGCGCAGCCGGGGCAGGTCCTCGTAGGTCGGGCGGCGGTCGCCGTAGACGGCCACCGCCTCCTCGTGCAGCCGGTCCCGAACCTCCGGGTGCCGGCTCACCAGGTTCAACGTCCAGCCGACGGTGCTGGCCGTGGTCTCGTGCCCGGCCAGCAGCAGCGTCACCAGCTCGTCGCGCATGCGGCGGTCGGCGACCGCCTTGTCGCTCTCCTTGGCGGTGGAGGCGATGAGCCGGGTCAGCACGTCGTCGCCGGACTCGGACGGGTAGGCCTTCCGTTGCACCACAAGGATGTCCACGATCCGATCGAGGTCGGCGCGGGCCCTGCGGAACACCCGCTGCCGCTTCAGCGGCAGCCACTGCGGCACCAGGCCCAGGGTCTCCATCTCGAACATGGCCTGGTCCTGCACGGCCTCGAAAGAGTGCCCGACCGACTCGAACGCGCCCAGGTCGGCGGCGAGCAGAATACTGCCGAGCACACCCAGGGTGAGCGAGGTGATCTCGGACAGCACGTCCACCGGCCGGCGGGCGGCCTGGTGGGCACGCAGCCGCTCGACCAGGCCGAGCGCCTCGCCGACGATCACGTCGGCCTGCGCGGCGATCCGCTTGTGCTGGAACACCGGCTGAATGGTGCGCCGCTGCTCCTCCCACAGCGCGCCCTCGCTGGTCAGCAGCCCGTCGCCCAACGCCCGCTTGGCCTCGGTGTAGCCGATGCCCTTGTGGTAGTTGGCGGCGTTGTCCGCGAGCACGTGCTTGGCGTGGTCGGGGTGGTTGAAGATGTAGAGCTTCTTCGGTCCGATCGCCACCCGTACCGCGTCGCCGTACTCGCTGACCGCCCCGCTCATCAGGCCGAGCCGGTCCGCGCGCAGCTTGCGCAGCAGCCCGAGGGCCGCCCTGCGGGGCGGCCCTGGGGGGACTCGACCGCCGGTGGCGGTCATGCGACCGGGCGAGCCATCGGCTCGTCGTCGGTGAACACCGTGACCGGCGAGGCGGCCGCCTCCGACTGCGCCTCCGCCGCTCTGGCTGCCTCCGCCTTGACGCGCTGCTCGGCCTCGAACCGCTCGCGCGCCTTGTTGACGAAGTGCAGGCCCCACAGGAACATCCCGCGGATCAGGCACACGATCGCGGTGGCGAAGAACAGGCCGTAGGCGATGTGCGCGACCATGAAGACCCCGTAGACCAGCGCCACGCCGCCGCCGAACGCGAACTGCGCGCCCGGCTTGGACGGGGTGGTGCCCGGGTCGGTCACCATGTAGTTGCTGTACAGCACGAACGCGACGCCGGTCATGACGGCCAGCGCGGCCGGGATCGACGTGTCGAACAGCAGGCCGCGGAGCACGGCCTGGAGCGCGAAGACGCTCACCCAGCCGAAGATCAGCCACATCCGGTTGGTCAGCTTGGCGTTGAGAATCGTGCCGGACACCAGGATCACCGCGACGATGACCCAGCTGATGGGGTCGTTGACGTGCTCGGTGAAGTGGTACGGCGGCGCGATGCTGCCCCACGGGAACAGCACGAGCACCATCAGGATCCCGAAGTTGGACGGGTTCATGTAGTGCCGCAGGTTGCCGCGCACCGGGGCACGCAGGATCCACTTGGTCGCTACCGCGAGGGTGACGGCGAACATCATCACCCAGATCCGGTCGTTGACGTAGATCAGCATGTTCAGCGCGAGGCTGGTGATGTGCGCCGGGAACAGGAACTCGATCAGGCCCTTCACGCCGCCGCCGAGGAAGCGGGGCGCCCGGCCCTCGACCCGGGCGCCGATCGCCTCCAGCACCAGCTCGGTGGTGTACCCGGTGGCCAGGGCCACCAGCGGCCAGGTCCACGGCTGCTCGAAGCCGAGGACGGTGTAGCCGAGAATGTTGAAGATCGAGATCGAGATGGCGAACCTGCGCAGCGCCTTGATGATCTTCGGGTCGTGCCGCGGGCCGCCGGCAGGCGGCTTCCCGCCCGTTTTCACTTCCTGGACCACCATTGTCCTTCTCACCTCTCCCTGGCCTGGTCGCCGAGCACGAGCGCGTGCCGGCCCTGGCTGAGCTTGAGATCCTGCTGGTGCACCGCGCCCTGGCGGTCTCGCCACTTCAGGTGCACCTGGACGGCGCCCTTGGCGTCGCCGAGGCCGATGTGCACCTCGCTGCTGCGCCGGCCGGAGTGCCCGCTGCTGCCGTCGACGCGCTGGACGTACTTCTTGCCGTCCGCCGTGGTCACCGTGACCTCGGCGCCGGTGGCCGGCGAACCGGGCGCGGGCGCGGTGCCCACCCTCGTCGCCTGCTCATGGGTCAGCGTCAGGTCGAGGTAGCCGCCCGGCTTGGGCGCCTGGTTGTGGTAGAAGATCGGGTCGCCGTACTGCCGGGCCACCGCGAGGTCGAGCAGGCCGTCGCCGTCGGCGTCGCCGGTGGCGATGCCGCGGGTCGGGATCGGCACGGCCAGGCCCAGTTCGGGGGCCAGGTCGGTGTAGCGCCCGTCGTCCTCCTTGACGTAGAAGCGCAGCGGCTCGCTGCCGGCGAGGTCGTCGCCGGAGTTGGCGTTGGGCCAGAAGAACGGGTTGGCCACCAGGGTGTCGTTGGCCATGGCCAGTTCCTGCAACTGCGGCCAGCGGTTGGTGTAGCCCCTGATGAAGCCGGTGGCCTGGGTGATGTCCAGCTCGCCGGAGTTGGCGAAGTCGGCGATCTTGACGTCCCAGCTCCAGCCCGACCACGCGGTGCCGTCCGCACCGCTGACGTCGCGGAACGGCGCCTCGCCGGCGCGCAGCCTGGCACGCAGGTCGGCCTCGTCCTTGGCGGTGTTCATGAAGTGGAAGTTGCTCTCCACGATGCCCCACCCGACGGTGAGGTTGGAGACGAACGCGTCGTAGAGGCCGTCGTGGTTGAAGTCGCCGAAGTCGACGCCCATGCCCTTGAAGGAGTCGGCGCCGATCCGCTTCGACTTCGGCGTGCCCGGCGTGCGCGCGGTGGTGACGCTGGCGAACTTCACGTGGCCCGGCGTCGACTGGTTGTACAGCAACCGGTCAGGGCCGAAGTCGTTGGCGATGTACAACTCGGGCAGCAGGTCCCCGTCCAGATCGGTGGCGCTGGCCGCCAGCGACCAGCCGTGCCGGGCCTCCTCGGGGAGCGCGTCGTCGGGGACGCGCTTGAAGGCGGCGGTCGGGTGGTCGCCCGCCGTGGCGCCCGCGCTCAGCAGGATGATCTTCTCGCCGCCGTTCTGGGCGTGCGACAGGGAGTGGTTCATCGTCACGCCGCCGTCGACGGACGGGTCGAGCAGCGGGCCGTCGGGGAAGTAGTTGCCGATGAAGATGTCGTCGTGACCGTCGCCGTCGAAGTCGCCGATGGTCGCCGCGTTGGTGTTCCACTGCGGGCCGGTGTACTTGCCGTCCGCGCCGGCGTTGCCGGGCAGCACCTCAACGGGCTCGTACGCCTGGGGTGAGAGGGTGCCGTGGTCGGCCCGGCTGAGGTAGAGGATCGGCGTCCGCCCCCACATGTAGACCAGCAGGTCCAGCCGGCCGTCCTCGTTGAGGTCGGCGGGGACGCAGCCCATCGGCGCCATCACGTCGCTGACCGGCAGCGGCGCCGGGTTCAGTGCGAAGGGCGCGTAGCGGTGCTCGCCCTTGCCCGGCGTCGGCGTGATGATCACCTGGTCGGTGCGCGGGTCGACCAGGCACAGGTCGTTGGGCAGGCCGTCGCCGTCCAGGTCGTTCATCGCGACCGCCGCGCCGACCGAGGAGATCCAGGCGTCGAAGCCCTTGTAGTCCTGGTTGACCTTCCTGATCGTCTGCTGCTTGTCCGACGTCGGCAGCGCCACGCTGTGTCCGGCGAACGCGTACCTGCTCGCCAGTCGGTTCTTCGCGTCGGCCGAGGCTTCCGGCAGGATGACCACGAAGTAGAAGCCGACGACGACCACGAGCGCGATGACACCGGTCAGCTGCCTGCGCAGCATGCCTAGTGCCGCGTTCATCTGTTGACACCTCCAGAAGAGACGAATGCGTTGGCGAGTCGCTGCCGCCACACCTCGTACGCCGGCAGTTCGCCCTCGACCGGGTGGACCGGGCGCAGCTCGGTCACGATCCGGGCCGCCTCCTCCGGCGTCGTGCCGCAGAACATCTGGGTGGCCAGCGCCGTGTGCGGGGGGACGATGCCCGTACGCACCCGCGCGTCAGCGGCGAACGCGGACGCCTGGGCGAGGTTGCCCCGGTAGCTGCCGGCGCGGGACCACAACGTCCGCAGCTCCTGCTCGTCGACGCCGCCCGCGTAGGTCGCCGCGAGTCCGGTGCCGCTGTAGAGGTCGCCGCGACGAGACTCCGGAAACGCGTCGATCAGGTCGGCCACCCGCTCCGGGTCGGTGCCGCCGACGAACCACATCGCGCGGCCGATGCCCTGGTCGATGGCGTTGTTGGCGTACGCCCCGTGCGGGCCGCCCGGCCACGGGAAGTTCAGGTCCCGGTACTGGCCGTGGACGTAGCGGGCGGTGTGGAAGTAGGCCTGGTGGAAGCCGTAGCCGTCGAGCACCAGCGGCACCAGCACCGGGTCCAGGGTCTGCGGCCTGGGCCACCGGAACCGGGGTATCCGGGCCATCGCCCAGCCGATCCCGACGTAGACCAGGTAGCGGGACGCGTCAGCCAGCGGGCGTCGCAGAAGCCGGCGGACGTTGTCCGAGCGGCCGAACGGCAGACCGTCGAGTACGGCCAGGGCCATGGCGGCGCCTTCGTAGGCGAAGCCGCGCAGCCAGTCGGGCACCTGCTCGATCACGGCCTCGGCGTCGGCCGGGGTGCGGGCCTCCATCGCGGAGGCGTAGCCGACGATAAACGTCTTCCCAACGGCCTCAAGCCTTTCTTGGGCTGCGGGCGATTTCTTGTGGAAGCCGCGTTTGTCGAGACTCGTCTCGGCGACGTCCGGGGTCAGAATGCGACGCCGGAGCGCGCGTAGTGAACTGGACAATTAAGCCCCCTAACAATCGTTCTCAGTTCCGCCGGTCAGCCCGGCAACGATGCGGTGTCGGTGAAATGTGCGCGAATTCGGCTGCGCCACTGCTCATACAGCGGCACCGTTTCCCGCGCCGGGTCGCGGCCGTTCGAGCCGGCCTCGGTGCGGTCGGAGATCCGCACCGCGTCCGCTACGGACATTCCGGCCAGCACCTCGGTGGCCAGCGTCGAGTGCTCCGGCACATGGCCGGCGAACGTCCGCGCCTTGATCGCGAACACCGCGCCGAGCCCGAGCTGCGGCCAGTGGTCGCCGGCCGCCTCGCGCAGCACGGCCAGGCCCTCGGCCGGGCAGCCGCCCGCGAACGTCGCGGCCAGGCCGACGCCGCTCCACAGGTCCGGCCGGCGCGCTTCGGCGAACCGGTTGACGGCGGCGGCCGCGGCCACCGGGTCGGCGCCGTTGATGAACCACAGCGCTCGCCCGATGCCCTGGTCCACGGCGCGCGGGAAGTAGCCGGGCGCCCCCTCCCACGGGTAGGGCGCCGGCACGCGTTGCGCGTCGACGTACCGGCTGGTGTGGAAGTAGGCGAGGTCGAAGCCGTAGCCGTCGACGGCGAGCCAGGTCATGGTGGGGTAGTAGGGCGAGCCGGTCAGGCCGGGGATGATGTTGCGCCAGAGCGGCCTCGGCAGCCGCGCCATGGCGAACCCGATGCCGATGTAGGTGAGGAACACGTGCGGCGCGCCCGGCCCGAGCAGCAGCTCGCGGGTGAGCCGGCCGCTGCCGCCCGCCATCGCGTCGCGGACCGCGAACGCCATCGCCGCGCCCTCGTAGGCGAACCCGCGCTGCTCCGGTTCGACCAGCTCCAGCCGCCTGCGCACGTCCCACAGGTCGCGCGCGGAGATGCCCCACTCGAACCCGCACACCACGGCCTGCGGGATGGCCTCCAGCTGCTCGGTCGCGGGCGAGCCGGCTCCGGGAAAGCCGCGCTTGGCGAATGTTACGGAGTACAGATTCGGCGCCAGCACGAACTGGCGTAACGAACCCAGAAATGATGGCATCGGCTCCTCCGGTGGTGGGGGCATTGCCAGAGTCGGCCTGGTAATCAGGGGGCCGCATCTTCGCTACTGCGGTGTCGCGGCACCGGCTGATGATTATTTACCGGAATGCAGCAATATGAGAGAAGCGGGCGTACCGCACCTGAGGAGAAGAATTCCGGCGCGGCGGTGATGCACCCTTTAGCTGGGCAAGAAAAATCGTTTAAAGGACTATCGCCGGACTCGGCTGGTTCACGACATGTGCCCGGCGTAAATGGGCGCGTCGATTCGGGTCGGGTGGTCATCGAGAAAAGGCGGTACAGGATTGAGCACCGTTCGGCTCGCGATCGTTGGCATCGGACTTCGTTACCCCGACGCGGCTAGCACTGACGAGCTCTGGGAGAACATCCTGGCTGGTCGCCGCGCCTTCCGCAGACTGCCCGACCAGCGAATGAACCAGGCGGACTACTGGTCTCCGGACCCGAACGCGCCGGACCGCTTTTATGCCAACAAGGCGGCCGTGCTGCGCGACTTCGAATTCGACCGGCTCAAGTACAAGGTCGCCGGCAGCACCTACCGGTCGACCGACCTCACGCACTGGCTGGCGCTGGACGTCGCCTCGGCGGCGCTCGCCGACGCCGGCTTCCCGGACGCGGCGGGCCTCCCCCGCCAGGCCACCGGCGTGGTCATCGGCAACAGCCTGACCGGTGAGTTCTCCCGCGCCAACCTGATGCGGCTGCGCTGGCCCTACGTCCGGCGCACCCTCGCGGCCGCGTTGGCCGCCAAGGGCTGGGACGACGACGAGACCAGCGCCTTCCTGCGCGACCTCGAGCCGGTGTACAAGGCGCCGTTCCCGCCCATCGACGAGGACACGCTCGCCGGAGGCCTCGCCAACACCATCGCCGGCCGCATCTGCAACTACTTCGACTTCCGCGGCGGCGGCTACACCGTCGACGGCGCCTGCTCCTCGTCCCTGCTCTCGATCGCCACCGCGGCCAAGGCGCTGGCGGACGGCGACCTGGACGTCTGCCTCGCCGGCGGCGTGGACCTGTCCATCGACCCGTTCGAGGTGATCGGCTTCGCCAAGACCGGGGCGCTGGCCACCAGCGAGATGAAGGTCTACGACAAGGACTCCAACGGCTTCTGGCCGGGCGAGGGCGCCGGCGTCCTCGTGCTGATGCGCGAGGAGGACGCCGTCGCCCGCGACCTGCGGATCTACGCCTCGATCACCGGCTGGGGCATCTCCTCCGACGGCAAGGGCGGCATCACCCGCCCGGAGGCCTCCGGCCACCGGCTGGCCATCAACCGCGCCTACACCAGGGCCGGGTACGGCGTGGAGACCATCGGTTACTTCGAGGGCCACGGCACCGGAACCGCGCTCGGCGACGCCACCGAACTCGAGGCGCTCGGTTCGGCCCGGCGCGACGCCGATCCGGACGCCCGCCCGGCCGCGGTCAGCTCCGTCAAGGGCAACTTCGGCCACACCAAGGCCGCCGCGGGCGTCGGCGGAGTGATCAAGGCCGCGCTGTCGGTGTATCACCAGGTCATCCCGCCGGCCACCGGTCACCACGAGCCGCACCCGAAGCTCACCGGCGAGTCCCCGGCCCTGTACGTGCCGCGCAGGGCCGAGCTCTGGCCGGCGGATCAGCCGATCAGGGCCGGGGTGTCGGCGATGGGCTTCGGCGGCATCAACACGCATGTCGCGCTCGAGCAGGCGCCGGGGGCCACCCGCCGTGCCGAGCTGCCCGGGAGGACGGCGGCGCTGGTCGGCAGCCGGCAGGACGCCGAGTTGCTGCTGCTGGACGCCGCCGACGCCGCCGCGCTGCGCGATCGGGTCGCCGGGCTGGTCACGCTGGTGCCGGCGCTGTCATTCGCCGAACTCGCCGACCTGGCCGGCACGCTGGCCGGGCAGCTGTCCGGCGGGCGGGTGCGGGCCGCCGTCGTGGCCACCGGCCCCGAAGACGCCGCCCGCAAGCTCGACCGGCTGCTCGCGGCGCTCGACACGGGCGAGCAGAGCCGGTTCGCCGCGGACGGAGTGTTCCTCGACCATCGGCTGACCGCTCCGAAGATCGTCTACCTGTTCCCCGGCCAGGGTTCGGGACGTGGCGCCGTCGGCGCGATCCGCCGCCGGTTCGCCGCGGCGGAGGCCGTGTTCGCGGAGTCCGGGGTGTCCACCGGGGGCGACCAGGTGGCCACCGAGGCGGCCCAGCCGCGCATCGTCGCCGGCTCCGTCGCCGCCCTGCGGGTGCTGAAGACACTCGGCATCGACGCCGACGTCGCGGTCGGGCACAGCCTCGGCGAGCTGACCGCGCTGGCCTGGTCCGGCGCCATGGGTGACAAGGATGTGCTGCGTCTGGCCAAGGCGCGCGGCCAGGTCATGGCGAACGCCAGCCAGGGCGGCGGCGCGATGGCCGGCCTCGCCACCACGCCGGACCGGGCCGAGCAGCTGTTCGGGGACGACCCGGTGGTGATCGCCGGGTACAACGGGCCACAGCAGACGGTCATCTCCGGCGACGCCGGCGCCGTGGAGCACGTGTGCGAGCGGGCCAGGGCCGCCGGCGTGACCGCCACCAGGATCAACGTCTCGCACGCCTTCCACTCGCCGCTGGTCGAGCCCGCGGCCGAGGCACTCACCGCGCGGCTGGCGGAGTTCACCTTCACCCGGCCCACCCGCTCGATGGCGTCCACGGTGACCGGTGACCTGCTCGACCCGGCCACCGACCTGCGGGTACTGCTGCGCGACCAGGTGCTGTTCCCGGTCCGCTTCCATGAGGCGGCCGCCAAGGCGGCCATCGGCGCCGACCTCGCCGTCGAGGTGGGCCCCGGCCGGGTGCTCGCGGGCCTGCTGCACGAGATCGCGCCGGGCACGCCGGTGCTGTCCGTCGACACCGACAGCCAGTCGCTGAGCCCGCTGCTGTCCGTCCTCGGTGCCGCGTACGTGCTGGGGGCCGCGCTGGACACCGAGGCGCTGTTCGCCGGCCGGGTGGTGCGTCCGCTGCCGCTGGACGGCGGGTTCACCTTCCTGTCCAGCCCGTGCGAGGCCGCGCCCGACCTCGCCGTCGGGCTGAGCGTCCCCGGCGAGGACGCGTCCGGCACCTCCGCCGAGCCGGCGGGGGCCGACGCCGACGCCGCCGCCGACACCGGCCCGTCCACGCTCGACCTGCTGCGCAGGCTCGCCGCCGAACGCGTGGAGCTGCCTCTGGAGACCGTGACCGCGGACACCCACCCGCTCGACGACCTGCATCTCAGCTCGATCACGGTCGGCCAGATCGTCAACGACGTCACCCGTCAGCTCGGCCTGCCCGCGATGGAGGCGACGACCAACTTCGCCACCGTGACGCTCGGCGAGCTCGCCCAGCTGATCGACGAGCTGGCCGAGACCGCGCAGGGCGGCGACGGAGACGGCGGCGGCAGCACCGAGGTGGCCGGCGTGGCGCAGTGGGTGCGGCCGTTCTCCCTCGACTACGTGCCGGCCGGCGCGCCGAGGGTGGACGTCGGCGCCGGCCCGGCCGGCCAGTGGCAGGTGTTCGCACCGGCCGGCCACCCGCTCGCCGAGCGGCTGCGGGTCGCGCTGGCCGAGTCCGGCATCGGCGACGGCGTGCTGCTGTGCCTGCCGGACGACGGCGAGAAGCACCTCGAGCTGCTCCTGAAGGCGGGCAGGACGGCCGTCGTCGCGCCCGCCGGCACCCGGTTCGTCGTGGTGCAGCACAAGCTCGGGGCGTCCGGCCTGGCCAGGACCGCGTTCCTGGAGGCGTCGGGCGTGCCGACCACGATCGTCACCCTGCCGGACCTCGCCCCGTCGTCCGCGGCCGCGGTGGACGAGGCGGTGCGGCGGGTGATCACCGAGGCCGCTGCCACCACGGCGTTCAGCGAGGTCCGCTACGACGCCGACGGGCAGCGGACGGTGCCGGTGATGCGCGTGCTGCAGCCACCTGCCGAGCCGCGGACCGGCACCCCGCTGGACGGCTCGGACGTGCTGCTGGCCACCGGCGGCGGCAGAGGCATCACCGCCGAGTGCGCGCTGGCCATGGCCAAGGACTCGGGGGCCAAGCTCGCGCTGATCGGCCGGACCGAGCCGGCGGAGGACGAGGAGCTGTCGGCCAACCTGGCGAGGATGGCCGCGGCCGGCGTGGTCTACCGGTACGAGCTCGTCGACGTCACCGACGCCGAGGAGGTCGCCGCGGCCGTGGCGCGGTTCGAGGCCACCCTCGGCCCGATCACCGCGGTGCTGCACGGGGCCGGCCGCAACGAGCCGGCCGCGCTCGCCAACCTGACCGAGGAGGCGTTCAGCGAGACGGTGGCCCCCAAGGTCGCCGGCCTGCGCGCGGTCCTCGACGCGGTCGACCAGGACAGGATCAAACTCCTGGTGACGTTCGGCAGCGTCATCGGCCGGGGAGGGCTGCGTGGCGAGGCGCACTACGCGACCGCCAACGACTGGATGACCGAGCTGACCGTCGACTTCCAGCGCGCGCACCCGGGGGCGCGGGCGCTGGCGTTGGAGTGGTCCGTCTGGTCGGGCGCCGGGATGGGCGACAAGCTGGGCGTGGTCGAGTCGCTGGTGCGCGCCGGCATCACCCCGATCTCCCTGGAGAACGGGCTGAGCGTGCTGCGCCAGCTGCTCGCCGACCCGTCGGCCGGGCCGGTGCTGGTGGTCACCGGCCGGATGGGCGGCCTGCCGACGCTGCCCCTGGACACCAACCGGGAGCTGCCGCTGACCCGGTTCGTCGACAGGGTGGCGGTGCACTACCCGGACGTCGAGCTGATCACCGAGGTGGAGCTGTCCGCCGGCAGCGACCCCTACCTGTCCGACCACCTGCTGGACGGCGACCTGCTGTTCCCCGCGGTGGTCGGAATGGAGGCGATGACCCAGGTCGCGACGGCCGTGCTCGGCCGGACCGGCTCCCCGCTCCTCCAGGACGTCGAGTTCCTGCGGCCGATCGTGGTCCGTCCCGGCAACCCGACGACCGTGCGGTTGGCGGCGCTGGTCCGTGACGCCGAGACGGTGGCGGTGGCCATTCGCGCCGAGGACACCGGGTTCAGCGCCGACCACTTCCGGGCCACGGTGCGGCTGCCGCAGCCGGCCCTGCCCGACGAGGGCCCCTCGCGGGAGGCCACCCTGCTGCCGATCGTGCCGGTCGACCCGATCACCGAGCTCTACGGCGGGGTGCTGTTCCAGGGCAAGCGATTCCAGCGCCTGCTCGGCTACCGGAGGGCGAGCGCCCGGCACGCGGTCGCCGAGCTGTCCACCGCCGCGCCGGCGCCGTGGTTCGCCGCCTACCTGCCACAGGAGCAGGTGCTGGCCGACCCGGGCACGCGGGACGCGGTGATGCACGCCATCCAGTGCTGCGTTCCCGACGCGGTCCTGCTGCCGCAGGGCGTGCAGAAGCTGTACCTGGCGGCCCCCTCCGACCAGAGCGCCGAGTTCGTGCTCATGGACGCTCGGGAACGGTCGCAGGACGGCGACAGCTACACCTACGACATCGACGTGCTCGACGCGTCCAACCGGGTGGTCGAACGCTGGCAGGGCCTGACGCTGCGGGCGGTGCGGAAGAGGGACGGATCAGGCCCGTGGGTGTCCGCGCTGCTCAGCGGCTACCTGGAGCGGTCGCTGGAGCGGGTCCTCGGCGGCAGCCGCGCCGTGGTCGTCGAGCCGGACCCCGAGCCGGCGCTGCCGGGCGCGCAGACCGACCGGCGGGCGCAGACCCAGCTCGCCGCCGCCCGCGCCCTCGGCGGCCCGGTGACGGTGCGGTACCGGCCGGACGGCAGGCCGGAGCTGGACGGCGCCGCGATCTCGGCGTCCCACGGCGCCGGGGTGAGCCTGGTGGTGACGGGGTCGGGCCGGCTCGGCTGCGACCTGGAGACGGTGGTTCACCGCACGGAGGACGACTGGGCCGGGCTCCTGGGCGACGACCTGCGCCACGTCCGCGACCTGGTCATGGCCGAGTCCGGCGAGGACGCCGACGTGGCCGGTACCCGGATGTGGACCGCGCTGGAGTGCCTGCGCAAGGCCGGGGTCACGACGCGGACGCTGACCGTGGACCGGCTGCACGCGGACGGCTGGATGGTGCTGTCCGCCGGTGACGTGAAGGTGGCGACCTGGGTGACCACGTTGAGCCACAAGGCTGATTCCGTGGTGTTCGCGGTCCTGGTGGGAGAGGAAAACTGACCCGAGATGAGCAACTACTACGAGTTCCGCCACAGGGTTGGCTTCGAGGAGACCAACTTCGTCGGCAACGTGTACTACGTCAACTACCTGCGCTGGCAGGGCCACTGCCGGGAGAGGTTCCTCGAGGAGAAGGCGCCTGCCGTGCTCTCCGACATCATGCACAACGACCTGAAGCTGTTCACGCTCAAGGCCGAGTGTGACTTCTTCGCCGAGATCACCGCGTTCGACGAGCTGTCGGTGCGCATGCGCCTGGAGGAGCTGACCCAGACCCAGATCGAGTGCAGCTTCGACTACGTACGGCTCAAGGACGGGCTGGAGAACCTGGTGGCCCGGGGCAAGCAGCGGATCGCGTGCATGCGCGGGCCGAACAACGAGACGGTCCCCGAGCGGGTGCCGGTGGAGCTGCGCGAGGCGCTGGCCCCGTACCAGGGGGAGCAGTTCGGCCGGCGGGCGTCCGCGTCGACGGTGACTGGAGAGTGACATGTCGGCGGAGCAGGGCCTGATCTCGCTCCAGCGGGATGAAGCGGGTACGAGGCCATCAGGGGAGGAGATGGTTCCGGCGTCGCTGCGCGAGGTGCTGTCGAGGCTCCCCACGGGTGTCACGGTGCTGACCGTCGGTGGCGAGCGCGGGCACGGCATGACGGCCAACGCGTTCTGCTCGGTGTCACTGGACCCGCCGCTGGCGTTGTGCTGCGTGGCCCGGCCTGCGCGCATCCACGAGGCGATCCTGTCCACGCGCAGTTTCGGCGTATCCCTCCTCGCGGCCGACCAGCAGCACCTGGCCAAGTACTTCGCCGACCGGACCCGGCCGCAGGGCATGGCCCAGTTCGACGGGGTCGACTGGGTGCCGGGCCCGCAGACGGGCGCGCCACTGCTGGCCGGGGCGCTGGCGTGGGTGGAGTGTGGGCTGACCGAGGTCTATCACGGCGGCGACCACTCGATCTTCCTCGGCGAGGTGCTGACGTCGAGCCGGGGAGGCGACCAGGACGCGCTGCTGTTCTTCGCCGGCGCCTTCCACCAGATCTCGGCGCCGGGGAGGCCGGCGGAGCCGGTGTAAGAGGCATCAAAGTACAGGGGGCCGTCCCATGCTGGTGAGCGTTGCCGGTGGCACCGGGCACGTCGGTGCGCCTTCGGCCGCGGTGACGCTCACCGGCGGCGACGGCCGCTCTCCGCGTGGACGGCGAACCAGCCGCGTGTGCGCGGTGCGTGCGCGTCCGGTGTGTGGCGGGTCTCCTCGGCCATGGTGCGATCGTGTCGAGGAGAGCCGCCCATGGATGATCTCCATCGCCGTTCGGGCATGTGAGAAGAAGATTCACGATCTGCCGCGGTGCGAAGATGCGCCCATGGCAATGTTCGATGGACCCGGAACATTCGATGACTCTGGAACGACCGTCTGGCTGCCCGGCGAGACGGCCTACGAAACAGCGACGCGGGTGTTCAATCTCGCGGCGCCGGCTCGGCCGGCCGCCGCGGTGACAGCCCGGACCCTCGACCAGATCCGCGCCGCGCTGGGCCATGCCCGCGCCGAGGGGCTGCCCGTGCGCGTCCACAGCACCGGCCACGCGGCGGCCGCGACAGGCCCGATGGAGGGCTCGCTGCTGATCAGGACCGAGCTGGAGGGCGACGTCGAGATCGACCCCCGCCGCCGGCTGGCCCGGATACCCGCCGGCACGCGCTGGGGCGCGGTCGTGGCGGCCGCCGCGCCGCACGGCCTGGCCGCCCCGCATGGCTCCTCCCCCACCGTCGGAGCCGTCGGCTACCTCCTCGGTGGCGGGCTGAGCCCGTACGGCAGGCAGTTGGGGCTGGCGGTGAACAGTGTCCGGGCGATCGAGCTGGTAACCGCCGACGGGCAGCTGAGGCGGGCGGACGCGTCCCACGACCCCGACCTGTTCTGGGCCCTGCGCGGCGGGGGCGGCGGGTTCGGCGTCGTGACGGCCGTCGAGGTCGAGCTGTCCGAGGCCGCCGGCGTCGTCACCGGTTCCACCTCCTGGGCGGCAGAGCACGCCGGCCCCCTGCTGACGCGCTGGCTGGAGTGGACGCTCAAGGCGCCCCGTGAGGTGACCACGTCCCTGCGGCTGATGAACCTTCCGCCGCTGCCGGACGTTCCCCCCGCCCTCGTCGGCTCTACGCTGGCCGTCGACGGCGCCATTCTCGTCCCGGCCGGCGGCGATCCGGCGGCCGCGCAGCGCATGGCGGACCAGATGCTGGAGCCGCTCCTCGCCACGGCCGACCCAGTGATGAGCACCTGGGCCCTCACGTCGCTGTCCGGGGCGCTGGAGGCCCACATGGATCCGACGGACCCGGTCCCGTTCGCCGGCGACCACATGCTCCTGTCGGAGCTGGACGAGGATGCGGTCGCGGAGTTCCTGAGGCTGTTCGGCCCCGGTTCCGGATCACCGCTGATCGTCGCCGGCCTGCGGCAGCTCGGTGGGGCGTTCGCGGAGCCCGCCCCCGACGGCGGGGCGCTTGATCACCTCGACGCGCCCTACTGCTACGCGGGCTCGGGCGTCCCGTTCGACGCCGCGGCCGCGCGGGCGCTCGAGGAGCACCGGGCGAAGGTCCGCACAGCCCTGCGGCCATGGGACACAGGGCGCACCGTGCCCTCGTTCGTGGAGAGTGTCACGCAGCCGCAGCGGCACCTGGACGCTCTCGCGGTCTCCCGGGTCGACCGTGTCCGCACCCGGGTCGACCCGGACGGACTGTTCCGCGGGGACATCGCGCCGAACGCCACGTCGCTCTGGTGACGCCCGCGGCGTCGGCCACCAGCGGCCTGGAGCCAAGGACCGGGTGCGATCCCGGCACCGCGCTCCAGGCCACCCGGCGCCCCTGCCGCCTGGCGGGGGCGCCGCCTTCCGGGTTACCCGTCAGGCCGCCTCGGTGGCCGCACCCTCGTCCGCTGCCGCGCCCAGCGGCGGCTCGTGCCGCAGTTTGACGATGATGACCACGGCCAGGACGGCGAGCAGCACCGCGGTGATCCAGGCGACGACGTGCATGCCGCTGTTGTACGCCAGGCGTGCCGGGCCCAGGAGTGCCTCACCCAGCTGCTCGGGCAGCGACTGCGCCGCAGCCGTGGCGCTGGCCACGCTCTCGTCCGCCGCCGCGGCGGCCGCCGACGGCACGTCCGCCGGGATCGCGCCGGACAGCTTCGCCCGGTAGACCACCGTGGCAACCGTGCCCAGCAGGGCGAAGCCCAGCGCCGACCCGACCTCGTTGCACACCTGCGGCACAGCCGACACCGCCCCGGCCTTCTCCGGCGGCGTGGCGCCGAGGACCAGCCCGATACCCAGCGCCTCGATCGGCGCGCCGCCGATCGTCCAGACGGCGAAGGCTGCGATGACCAGCGTCGCCGAGAAGCTCGCCTGCGTGATGACGACCAGCGCGGCAACGGTGATCAGCAAGCCGATGCCGATGAGGTAGGCCGGCCGGAACCTGCGGGCGAGAATCGGAGCCACCGTCGAGGCGATCGTGGACGTGATCATGCCGGGCACGAGCGCGAGGCCCGCGCCGAGCGCTGACAGGCCGGCGACCGACTGCAGCCACTGCGACATCAGCAACAGCACCGCGCCGGTCAGCAGGCTGTACCCGAACAGGCCGAGCAGCCCGAAACGGACGTTCGCGATGGAGAACAGCTTCAGGTCGAGCAGCGGATGGGGCAGCCGGTTCTGGCGGCGGATGAACAGCACGCCGAACACGATCCCGAGGAGCAGGGCCACCACGGGCACGACCTGCAGGCCGGACCTGGCGATCTCCTTGACACCGTAGATGAACGGCAGCATCGCGGCCAGCGACTGGAAGACGCTGATCAGGTCGAGCCGGCCGGCGTCGGGGTTGCGGAACTCGGGAAGCATGGTCGGGCCCAGGATCAGCAGCAACGCCAGGATGGGCACGCCGATCAGGAACACCGACCCCCACCAGAAGTACCCGAGCAGGATGCCACCGGCGATCGGGCCTAGGATCGCGCCGACGGTGAAGGCCCCCGCCCAGATGCCGATGGCGAGGCCTCTCTCCTTCGGATCCCTGAACATGTGGCTGAGCAGCGACAGCGTCGAGGGCACCAGCGTGGCGCCGAAGAGGCCCAGCAGTGCGCGGGCCCCGATCAGCATTTCCGGGCTGGTCGAGTACGCCGCGAGCACGGAGGCGAGGGCGAACCCGGTGCCACCGATCAGCAGCAGCTTTCGCCGGCCGATCCGGTCACCGAGGCTGCCCATCGTGATCAGGAGGCCGCCGACGAAGAAGCCGTAGATGTCCATGATCCACAGCTGTTCGACGCCGTCGGCCCCCAGGTCGGCACTCAGGTGCGGCAGGGCCAGGAGCAGCACGAAGAAGTCGAACGAGATGAGCATCGCCGTCAGCACCAGCACGGCCAGGCCGACCCACTCGCGCTTTCCCGCCCTCTCGGATATCTCTACAGCACTCACATTCTCATTCCTCTCCGAATTGGACGAAAGCGGCGAGTCATTGAACGGTAGCAAAGGCAGCCATGAGCGGCACACTTCTCGCCCATGACTCGGCTCAGAACCGCGCGCCTGAAGGCTGGCATCGCTCCGCTGAAATGCTCTTCGCCGGCGTCAGCTTACTCAGCACATTCAACTACAGGTCAAATGGCAAACAGGCATCTTCTGGAATGCTCTCCTCGTCGGCGACGGGTCCAGACCGCCCTATAGCGGCCTTCCCGCCAAAATGGGTATAGGTAGCAAACAGTCACAAAACTCTGTCCCGAGAGCAGGCAGGGAGACGTCCCTCATGGGAGCGGACGGAGTTCCCTCCGCCTTCGGCAGTAGCGGCTTGACAGTGCGCTTTGCTGATTCGCATGGCGGGAGAAGCCTTGCCCCGCACCGGCTGACACCATGAACGAAACGCCTGCCGCGATTCCCAAGTCACCCCCTTTCCGGTGCGCAGCAAGGAGATGACGTCATGAAAATTGGCCTGGAACTCGCGGAGTTCGGCTGGGACGGCGGGCCGGCCGGCATGGGCCGCACGCTCAAGCAGATCGCCCGAGTCGCCGACGACGCCGGGTTCGACCTGATCGGGGTCGGCGATCACGTCTGGCAGGGCCCGCACGCCGGCGGGCCGGAGCAGCCGCAGCTCGAATGCTTCACCACGCTCGCCGTCATCGCCGCCCACACACGGCGGTGCCGGGTCGCGCCGGTCGTCGCCGGCGTCCACTTCCGTCAGCCGGCGCTGCTGGCCAAGACGGTGACCACGTTGGACGTGCTGTCCGGCGGCCGGGCGATGCTCGGCGTCGGCGCGGGCTGGTACGCCGACGAGGCCACCGGCATGGGTTTCCCGTTCCCGCCGCTGGCGCAGCGGTTCGAGATGCTCGAGGAGACGCTGCAGATCTGCCTTCGGCTGTGGGACGGCGAACGCGGCGACGAGCGCCCGTTCGAGGGCGCGCACTACCGGCTGGAACGCCCGTTGAACCTGCCGCAGAGCCTGACCCGGCCGCACCCGCCCATCATGATCGGCGGTGATGGCCGCAAGACGCTGCGTCTGGTGGCCCGCTACGCCGACGCCTGCAACGTCTACCCGGGCCCGGATGTCGAAGCGAAGCTCGACCTGCTGCGCACGTACTGCGCCGAAGAGGGCCGCGACTACGACGCGATCGAGAAGAGCGCCATCTTCCCGCTCACCGTCGGTACGGACGGGACCGGCGTCGCCGAGTTGACCGGGGAGCTGCGCCGCTGGGCCGACGCCGGCATCCAGACCGCGATCGGCATCGTGTCGAGCACCGACCCGGTGCGGCAGATGGAGCTCATCGGCGAGAAGGTCATCCCGGCCGTCGCCGACCTGTAACCACCGAACGAGGTTTCGGCTAATCAACTCCAGGAGGACATGGTGCCCAAAACTGTCATTCCGACGCGGGAGCAGCTCGTCGACCGCGCGGCCGAACTGGTACCGCTGCTGCAGAGACATGCGCGCTGGGCGGAGGAGAACCGCCGGCTGCACGAGGAGGTGGTGGAGGCCCTCAGCGACGCGGGCATCTTCAAGCTGCGCCGGCCGAAGCGCTACGGCGGTTATGAAGCGGACGCCCGCACGCTCGTCGACGTCGCCGCGGAACTCGCCCGCGGCGACGGCTCGGCGTCCTGGGTGGCGTCGGTGTACTGGATTCCCGGCTGGATGGCGTGCATGTTCCCGGACGCGGTCCAGGACGAGGTGTTCGCCACGCCGGACACCCGGGTGTGCGGCACGCTGAGCCCGAGCGCGATGGCCGCCCCCGCCGAAGGCGGCGTCACGGTCACCGGCAAGTGGCAGTTCATCAGCGGCGCCCACCACGCGGACTGGCAGGAGATCATCGCGATCCTCGTGCCGCAGGAGGGCGACCCCTACCCGATCATGGCGCTGGTTCCGATGTCGGACCTGCTCGTCGTGGACGACTGGCAGACTTCAGGGCTGAAGGGCACCGGCAGCGTCAGCACGGTGGCCAGGGACCTGTTCATCCCGCAGGAGCGCGTGCTGCCGCTGCCCGCCGTGCTGCAGGGCCAGACGGCTTCGAAGAAGAACGCCGAGTCGGCGATCTACCGTGTCCCGCTGCTGCCGACCGCCGCCGCGTCCTCTGTCGGCCCCGTGCTCGGCCTCGCGCGGGCCGCCGGCGAGGCCTTCCTCAAGCGGCTGCCCGGCCGGAAGATCACCTACACCGCCTACGAGAACCAGCGTGAAGCGCCGATCACTCATCTGCAGGTGGCCGACGCCGCGCAGAAGATCGACCAGGCCGAGTTCCACGCCCACCGCCTTGCCACCCTGGTCGACACCAAGGCCGTCGAAGGCTCCGACTGGAAGATCGAGGAGCGCGCCCGCGCCCGCGCCGACCTCGGCACGGTGGTCCGGCTGGCCAGGGAGGCGGCGGACATCCTGGCCACGGCCAGCGGCGGCTCGTCGATCTACCTCGACGTGCCGATCCAGCGCATCTCGCGCGATGTGCAGGCCGTCAACCTGCACGCGTTGATGCATCCCAACACCAACGCCGAGCTCTACGGCCGGGTGTTGTGCGGCCTCGAACCCAACACGCTCTACATCTGACGGGGGCCGCGTTCCCGTTCAGAACCCGTCCGGGACGCCGCCCTCGGCCGACGCAAGGCCCCGGGTCCGACAGGATCCGGGGCCTTGCACGTTGTCACCGGACTTCTCCCGCGCTCAACAGCCCGCGATCAACCGCCCCACCTCGGTGTGATCACGCACGCGTCCCCGTGCGGCCTGCGCCGGCGCGCGCAGGGCGCACGGGGACGGGGGGAAGAA
>NZ_JBEXUP010000010.1:0-113702 GCF_040614375.1 Nonomuraea sp. NPDC005983 | reverse complement strand
AATGGTTGAATCCCAACCAAAAGGAATCCGTCAAATCAATGACGGGGTTTGTGCATCATGCACTGGCTTTTAGCACACTGTTGAGTTCTCAAGAAACGGACGCTTACTCCCCAGTCCTGCGAGAGGCGCTCATTTCGTTGTGTCTTTATTCTTTCAGCGACCGTATTTTCTGTCAAATTCGGCGCTTTCGGAATTTCAGACCCACCCCGTCTCCGGGGCAACCCCTCTAACTTACCAGGCCGCAGACATGCTACGAACCGGTGAGCCAGATGGGAGGGTGCCAACGTTCTACGACACAAGCCATGCCAAATCCACCTGAGTGGAGGAGGTTGGTTGCGCCGCACCGCGTCGGCTTCTAAAGATTAGCAGCGCTCCCGAGCACTCGGCACGCGTTCGTCAAGCTTCAAGGCCACAGATCGATCACGGGCGAACATAGACTCCCCACGTGAGCAGCAACCCGCCGCCAGTGGCGAAGAAGGTCCCGACTGAACGCACGCATCACGGCGACACCGTGATCGACGAATACGCGTGGCTGGCCGACAAGGACGATCCCGACACGGTCTCCTACCTGGAAGCGGAGAACGCGTTTCTCAAACAGGAGACCGCTCACCTCGCCGACCTGCAGGAACAGGTGTTCCAGGAGATCAAGGGGCGGACGCAGGAGACCGACCTGTCGGTGCCGAGCCGCAAGCGCGCGTGGTGGTACCTCACCCGCACCGAGGAGGGCAAGCAGTACGGCGTCTCCAGCCGTGTCCCCGCCGACGGCGACACGCCGCCGGAGATCACCCCCGGCGAGCGCCTGGACCAGGAGCAGGTCCTGCTCGACGGCAACGAGCTCGCCGGCGACAGCCCGTTCTTCTCCATCGGCACCAGCGCCGTCTCTCCCGACGGGAACATGCTGGCCTACTCGACCGACTTCAAGGGCGACGAGCGCTTCACGCTGAGGTTCAAGAACCTGGAGACCGGCGAGCTGCTCCCGGACGTGATCGAGGGCATCTTCTACGGCGGCGCCTGGTCGGCCGACGGCTCGACGTTCTTCTACACGCGGGTCGACGACGCCTGGCGTCCGTTCCAGGTCTATCGTCACACCCTCGGTACGCAGGACGACGTGCTGGTCTACGAGGAGGCGGACGAGCGCTTCTGGGTCGGCATCGGCCTCACCCGCAGCGAGAAGTACCTGGTCCTGGGCGCGGGCAGCAAGATCACCAGCGAGGTGCGGATCCTCGACGCGTCCGATCCCACGGGTGAGTTCCAGCTCGTGCGCCCGCGGACGACCGGCGTCGAGTACGGCGTCGAGCACGCCGGCGACTTCTTCTACGTCCTGCACAACGAGAACGCCGAGAACTTCGAGCTGGCGACGGCGCCCCTCCACGCGCCGGGCACGTGGACTCCGCTGATCGCCCACAGCGACGACACCCGACTCCTGGAGATCGACGCGTTCTCCGACCACGCGGTCGTGCACTTCCGCCGCGACGGGCTGACCGGCATCAGGGTGCTCCCGTACGAGAACGGCGGCGACGGCTGGCGGGACCGGGCCGAGGTGGCGTACGCGAGCGCCGCGTACGAGATCGAGTTCCCCGAGCCGCTCTACGACGTCAGCCCGGCGGGCAACCCCGAGTTCAGCACCGGCAGGCTGCGGCTGCACTACACCAGCATGATCACCCCGTCGAGCGTGTACGACTACGACCTGGCGACGCGCGAGCTGATCCTGCTCAAGCAGCGCCCGGTGCTCGGCGGCTTCGACCCGGCCGACTACGAGCAGTTCCGCGACTGGGCGACGGCCGAGGACGGCACGCGTGTCCCGATCTCGCTGGTCAAGCGCCGCGGCACGCAGACTCCCGCTCCCACCGTCCTGTACGGCTACGGCAGCTACGAGACCTCGATCGACCCGGGCTTCTCCGTCCCCAGGCTGTCGCTGCTCGACCGCGGGTTCGTGTTCGCCGTCGCGCACGTCAGGGGCGGCGGCGAGATGGGCAGGCGCTGGTACGAGGACGGCAAGCTCACCAGGAAGCGGAACACCTTCACCGACTTCGTCGCCGTGGCCAGGCACCTGAAGCAGGCCGGGTGGAGCGAGCGGCTGATCGCCAGGGGCGGGTCGGCGGGCGGGCTGCTGATGGGCGCCGTGGCGAATCTCGCTCCGGAGGAGTTCGCGGGCGTGGTGGCCGAGGTGCCGTTCGTGGACGCCCTGAACACGATCCTGGATCCGTCGTTGCCGCTGACTGTGATCGAATGGGACGAATGGGGCGATCCCCTGCACAACGCCGAGGTCTATGCCTACATGAAGAGCTACACCCCGTACGAGAACGTGGACGGCAGGCCGTACCCGCCGATTCTCGCCATCACCAGTCTCAACGACACTCGCGTGCTCTATCACGAGCCCGCGAAGTGGATCGCCCGGCTGCGTGCGACGGCGGGCGGCGGGCCGTTCCTGCTGAAGACGGAGATGGGGGCGGGGCACGGCGGGCGCAGCGGGCGCTACGACGCCTGGCGCGAAGAGGCCTTCGCGCTCTCGTGGATCATCGAAAGAGGCACCGCATGACATATCAGCCGGACGAGAACCGCTACGAGCGGCAGCCGTACAACCGGAGCGGGAGGAGCGGGCTGAAGCTGCCGGCCGTCTCGCTTGGGCTGTGGCACAACTTCGGCGACGACCGCCCGATCGAGAACTCCCGCGCGATCCTGCGCCGGGCGTTCGACCTCGGCGTGACGCACTTCGACCTGGCCAACAACTACGGAGTCCCGTACGGCTCGGCGGAGACGAACTTCGGCCGCATCTTCCGCGAAGATTTCTCCCGCTATCGGGACGAACTGATCATCTCCACCAAGGCCGGGTACGACATGTGGCCGGGCCCCTACGGCGAGTGGGGGTCGCGCAAGTACCTGCTCGCCAGCCTGGACCAGTCGCTCAAGCGGATGGACCTGGAGTACGTCGACATCTTCTACAGCCACCGCCCCGACCCCGACACGCCCCTCGAAGAGACGATGGGCGCGCTGGACCGGGCGGTGCGCTCGGGCAAGGCGCTGTACGCGGGCATCTCCAGCTACTCGCCCGAGCAGACCGCGCAGGCCGCCCGGATCATGCGGGAGCTGGGCACTCCGCTGCTCATCCACCAGCCGTCCTACTCCATGATCAACCGCTGGATCGAGGGCGGGCTGCTGGACGTCCTGGAGGAGGAGGGCATGGGGTGCATCGTGTACTCGCCGCTCGCCCAGGGCCTGCTGACCGACCGCTACCTGGAGGGGATCCCGACCGACTCGCGGGCCGCGACCAGCAGGTTCCTCAGCGCCGACGAGATCGACCGGGACCTGGCGCGCGACCTCAACGAGATCGCGAAGAGCAGGGGCCAGTCGCTGGCCCAGATGGCGCTGCTGTGGACGCTCAGGGATGCGCGGGTGACCAGCGTGCTGATCGGCGCGAGCAGCGTGAAGCAGCTGGAGGACAACGTCGCCTGCCTGCAAGGCCCGCCCTTCACCGAGGACGAGCTGCAGGCCATCGACAAGATCACGCGACGGGCCTCGTGATCCACGAGGCCGTCACAGGGCCTCGTGCCGCTGCAGGTAGGTGAACGAGGCCCAGCCCGGCAGCACCGGCAGCCAGAACGTGAGCAGCCGGTGCAGCAGGACGGCCGACGTGGCCAGCTCGGCGGGCAACCCCGCCACGGTGAGCCCCAGCGTGAGCGAGGCTTCGACCGCGCCCAGTCCACCAGGAGTGGGCGCGGCCGAGCCGATCGCGTTGGCCGTGAGGTAGACGACGGCGACGGCGGTGAAGTCGAGCGAGCCGCCGAAGGCCGCCACACAGGCGTCCAGGCAGCCCACGAAGGCGAGGGTGATCATCAGCGTGCCTGCGCAGCCCTCGATCACCTTGCGGGGCGACTGGAGCACGTCCAGCAGCCGCGGCAGGACGTTCGAGAACAGCGAGCGCATCCGGGCGGTGATGGCCCTGCGCAGGGGCGGCACGCCGAGCAGCGCCACCACCAGCACCGCCACCGCGAGCATCACCACGACGAGCCCGCGCGAGGGCGTGAACGAGGTGGCGGTGCTCGACCCGGTGATGTACGCGAACAGCAGCAGCAACGCGATGTGGAAGATCATCATGACGAGCTGCGACGCGCCCACGCTGGCCACCGCCAGCGCCGGGGAGATACCACGTTTCTGCAGGTAGCGGGTGTTGATCGCGACCCCGCCCACCGCGGCGGGCGCGACCAGCTTCACGAACGAGGACGCGAACTGCACGAGCACGGTCCGCCAGAGCGGCAGCGGCTCCGGCACGAAGCCCCTGAGCATGAGCGCGGCAGCGACGAAGCTGATGAACGAGGCGACCAGCGCCAGCCCCGACCAGGCCCAGTTGGCGGTGGTGATCACTCGCCCCACGTTCACCTGGCTGAGCTGGGAGAGCAGGATGTACGCGGCCAGCGTGCTGGCGATGATCGTGACGAGGGTGCGCGGCCTGAACCGCTCCAGCCGCACCTCCTCGACCTTCGCCTGCGGCTTGAGCGCCACGATCTCCTCGCGGAGCCTGGGGAGCAGCTGCTTGTCCTTCGACAGCGCCGAGCGCGTCTCGCGGGTGAGCGCGATGCGCTGGAGCAGCGGCATGGCGGCGGCGAGCGCGTCGGGCCCGATGACCGCCGCCGCGATGCGCACCGAGCGCTCGGCGCCCACGCGCAGCCCGAGGTAGGTGAGGAGCTGGGCGACGTCCAGCCTGAGCAGCAGGTCGCCGGCGGCGATCTCGCCGCTGCGGGCGTCGGTCAGCACGACCCGGCCCGCCCTGTCGAGGTGGATGCCGTCGCCGGTGAGCCGCCGGTGCGCGAGCCGCTGGATCTGCAGCAGCTCGACCTGCTCCCAGATCTGCGCGACCAGGTCGTCGTCGATCTCGGAGTCGGGGACCTCGTCGAGCGGGGTGGTCTCCAGGTGCTCGTAGGCGAGCAGCGCGGCCTCGGTGCCGATCTCGCTGGTGCCGAGCAGCCGCGGCGTGCTCGCGCCCGCCGCCTGCGCGGCGTACGCCATGAGCGCCTCGCGCTCCAGCTCGGCGCGGAGTGACCTGATGGCCCTGCGCCTGGTCTCCGAGTGCAGCCTGAAGCGCCGCCAGAGCCGGTAGGGCAGGCCGGCGACCTGCCTGTCGCGGTCGAGGACGGTGACGTCGAGGCTGCTGCCGTCCTTGAGCCCGATGGCGTAGCGGCGGCTGCCCTGGTGGTCGTCCTCGATGCGGCGGGCCGAGACCGGGGCGAAGGAGAGCTTGCGGAGCGAGGCGATCACCGCGTTGCCGGGCGGCCTGGTGTTGGGGCTGCCGACGCCGTACAGGGTGCCGTAGCCGATGACCATGCCGACCAGGACGGTGACGGCCGCGCCCGGCAGGGTGATCTGCCTGCCGGAGAAGAGGGCGAAGATGTCGAGCGCGATCACGGTCCACATGAGCGCGCGCCAGGTGGGCCTGCGCGAGATGCGGACCGCGGTCGCGTACGCGATGACCGAGGTGAGCAGCGTGTTCAGCGGCTCGATGGAGCGCCCGCCGGTCAGCAGCATGCGCAGGTCCTGGACGCTGCCCGTGACCAGCCACTGGCCGAGCAGGAAGGAGACGACCATGCCGACGATGGCGGCGATCAGCCCCTCGGCCACGCGCAGGCCGTCGCGGTGGAAGACCCGCTCGACGGCGAACGCCACGGGCACGATGAGCACCGCCGCGCCACCCAGGAACGTCGCGATGCGGCTGAGCAGGTCGGGGACGAGGGTGGTGCCCTCCTTGACGTCCGCCTCGAGGCCGTTGAGGGTCTGCTTGGCGACCAGGGCGAGCAGGATGACCGCGGTGAGCACGATCAGCGTGGAGAAGAACCGCAGCAGGTCGGAGGGGCGGCGCAGGCGCTGCGGCAGAAGCGGCTCGACTACGTAGACGTCCGCGTCAGCTTCAGCGCGCGCTTCGGCCACGGCTGGATCCCCTCCCGAGAGGCCCTCCGCGTCTTCACGTTCCCTGATATCGGCCACCGACAGCGATTCTGTACCTTCCCGGCCGGACCGTACGATCATTACCTTCCAGTGTCCTCAACCGTGACCTTGAGCGCCGCACCGGGTGCGAGTCGGGTCGGCTTCACCCGCAGGCTGCGCCTGGCAGGCTACACGGTGAAATTGGAACCCTTCACCTCTGATTTCTACCGCGAGGCCGGATCGTCCGCGCTGATGGGAAAGCAGGAATTCCGCATGCGGCGCCCCTCAGGCGGTCAACGGCAGGGCGCATAGGCTGTGAGCCATGCCGGGTGAATTGAGGGTTTTGGGGGCTTGTCCGCTGGACTGCCCTGACACCTGTTCCTGGGTGGTCACCGTCGAGGACGGCAAGGCCGTCAAGATGCGTGGCAACCCCGACCACCCCTACACCAGGGGCGCGCTCTGCGTGAAGGTCAACCGCTTCCTCGAGCACACCGAGGCGGCCGACCGCATCCTGTACCCCCTGCGTCGCACCGGCCCCAAGGGTTCGGGCCAGTTCGAGCGGATCACCTGGGACGAGGCGCTCGACGAGATCTCGGCCCGGCTGCGCGGCATCGTCGACGAGCACGGCGGCGAGGCCATCTGGCCGTACAACGGCACCGGGTCGCTCGGCTACCTCCAGGGCTGCGAGGGCGTGGCCGGGCGCCGGTTCTGGAACGTGCTCGGTGCGTCCAAGCACTGGCTGAACATCTGCTCGGCGGCGGGAAGCAGCGGGCTGACGCTCGCCAACGGCACGGCGGGCGGCATGGACCCGGAGAACTTCGCGCTGTCCAGGCTGATCCTGCTGTGGGGCACGAACACGCTGACCAGCGGCCACCACCTGTGGAAGTTCATCCAGGACGCGCGGGCGAACGGCGCGTACGTGGTGGCCATCGACCCGATCCGCACCAGGACGGCCGACCAGGCGGACGAGCACCTGGCGATCAGGCCGGGCACCGACGCGGCGCTCGCGCTCGGCCTGCTCAACGTGGTGCTCGCGGAGAACGCCCAGGACGAGGAGTTCCTCGCGGAGCACACGCAGGGATGGGAGCGCTTCCGCGAGGAGATCCTGAGATACCCGGTCGAGAGGGTGGCCGAGATCACCGGTATCCCGGCCGAGGACGTCCACAGGCTGGGGATGCGTCTCGCGCACACCCGGCCGACCGCGATCCGCGCCACCATGGGCATCCAGCGGCACGAGGGCGGGGGCGCCGCGATGCGGACGATCGCCGCGATCCCCGGCGTCACCGGCGACTGGCGGCACCCGGGCGGCGGGGTCGCGTACTCCACCAGCGGGCACGTCCACTTCGACATCGACACCCGCGACGACCTGCTGGAACGGCCGGTGCGGACGCTGGCCATGACCAGGCTCGCCTCCGAGCTGGACTCGGTGAAGTGCCTGTGGGTGTACGGCGCGAACCCGCTGGGTTCGACGTCCGACACCAACCGGATCAGGCGGCAGCTCGAACGCGAGGACCTGTTCACGGTCGTGATGGAGCACTTCCCCACCGACACCGTCGACTACGCCGACATCGTGCTGCCCGCGACCATGCAGACCGAGCACCTGGACCTCCACGCCGGTTACGGCCATCTCTACCTGCTGTGGAACGAGCCCGCCGTGGCGCCGCCCGGCGAGTGCCTGTCGACCACCGAGACGTTCCGCCGCCTGGCGGCGCACATGGGGATGACGGAGCCGTCGCTGTTCGACTCGGACCTGGAGCTGGCCGAGCAGCTTCTGGGCAGCGGGCATCCCTCGTTGGAGGGCGTCACGCTGGACCGGCTCCGCAAGGAGGGCTGGGTGCGGATGAACTACCCCAAGCCGTTCGCGCCGTTCGCCGAGGGCTTCCCGACCGCCTCCGGCCGGTTGCGCTTCCCCCCTCCCGGGAAGGCGTACGTGCCGTCGATGTCCGCGCGGACGGCTGGGAGCTCGCCGTACCGGCTGACGCTGATCAGCCCCGCCGCGCACACCTTCCTCAACACGATCTTCGGCAACAATCCGGAGTTGCGGCGGCGCGCGAAGGGGCCCGTGGTGCTGGTGAACCCGGCCGACGCCGAGGAGCGCGGGCTGGTGAGCGGGCAGCGGGTGCGGGTGCACAACGGCGGCGGCGAGTTCCTGGCGGACGTCGAGGTCAGCGACCGGGTGGCGCGGGGCGTGGTGGCCTCGCCGAAGGGGCACTGGCCCAAGCACAGCCCGGGCGGGTCGAACGTCAACGCGGTCGTGGAGGAGCGCGACGCCGACCTGGGCAAGGGGCCGGTTTACCACGACAACCTGGTCGAGGTCAGCCCTTGTGCCGGTCCATGAAGGCCACGATCAGGTCGAGCACCTGGGGGCCGTGAGGGCTGCGGAACAGGTCGGAGGCGTGCAGGCTGGCGCCCTTGACGACGTGCAGCTGGTTGTCGGGGGCCTTGGTGGCCGCGTCGTGGGACCGCTGCAGGTCCGTGGCGCCGCCGTAGCCGTCGTTCTCGCTGCCGATCTGCAGCAGCGGGACGGTCAGCCTGGACGCGTCAGCCAGGTCGATCGCCCCTGACAGGCCGACGACGCCCGCGACCTTGGAGCCCAGCTTCTCGGCCGCCGGCACCGCGCTCGTCGCCCCGATCGAGCCTCCCACCAGGAACAGCCGCTTGACGCCCTTCTCCTTGGACAGCCGCTCGCCCATGGCGACGGCGACGTCCTCGGGGAGGTCTGTGCGCTTCCTGGCGTACAGCAGCACGCGGTAGCCGGCCGCGACCAGGCGGTCGGAGAGCGGGCGCCAGTTGCACACGGTGCCGTTGCGCTCGTAGGTGATCACCACGCCGACCGGGCCGTGGCCCGTGATCACGCCGGGCATGTCGTCGCCGTAGGTGAAGATCTTGCCGTCCTTCTCGGTGAAGCAGCCCGAGACGTTCGGTCCGGTGGCCAACGGCACCGGGGTACTGGAGACGGGGGTGCTGGACGACGGGGTGCTGGACGACGGGGTGGCGGACGGCGCCGGGGCGGAGGACGAGGGCGGCGCGGGCGCGGCCTGATCGCTGGCCGTGCCCCCGCAGGCGGTCAGCACCAACATGATCCCCACCAGACCGACGACCCCGCGCATATCCGCCCTCTCCCGCACAACTATGTCTGAACTGACATAGTCTGTGGGCACCATACCCTTGGACGCACGATGACCTCAACGCTTGGATTCGCGATACTCGCCGTACTGGCACGCGGCGACCGCACCGGATACGACATCGCCGCCGTGATGCGGCGTCCCGTCGGCTACTTCTGGACCGCCGGGCACAGCCAGATCCACACCGAGCTGCAGAAGCTGCGCATCGCCGGGCTGGTGGGGTACGAGGCCGCGCACGGGCCGGGGCCGCAGGACAAGAAGGTCTACCACCTGACCCCCGAGGGGTCGGCGAAGCTGCGGGAATGGATCACCAAGCCGCCGCGTGAGCGTCCCGAGCGCGACGAGCTGGTGCTCAAGACGTACGCGGCGTGGCTGGCGGAGCCGGGGCTGGTCAGGCAGATGTTCACCGACCAACTGGCCGCGCACGAGGCGCGGCTGACCGAGTACGAGCGGGCCGAGGCGTCGTTCGGCGAGCCGCCGCCCTTCGGTGACCCGCGGTTCGGCAACTACGCGACGCTGCTGTGCGGGCTGGGCTACGAGCGGCACCGGGCCGAATGGTGCAGATGGATGATCGCCCAGCTCGGCACCGGCTCGTAGCTCCCCGGGTGGCCGCCCGGCTCGGCACCGGCTCGCAGCTTCCCGAGACCCGTTCGGCGCGGCACCCGCTCGCGGCTTCCCGGGGCCCGTTCGGCTCGCCGGTCAGCTGAGGGACAGCTTGTAGCCCTCGTGGGAGGCGGTGAAGCCGAGCGAGTCGTAGAAGCGGTGCGCGTCCGTGCGCGACTTGTCGGACGTGAGCTGGACCATCGCGCAGCCCCTCGCCCTGGCCCTGTCGACCGCCCATGTGATCATCTTGCGGCCGAGGCCCTGGCCGCGGGTGGAGGCGGCGACCCTGACGGCCTCGATCTGGCAGCGCTCCGCGCCCAGCCGGGACAGCCCCGCCAGGTAGGTCAGCTGCATCGTGCCGACCACCTTGCCGTCGTGCTCCGCCACGATCAGCTCGTCGTACGGGTCGGCGTCGATGCGCGCGAAGGCGGCCAGGTAGCGCTCGTCGTTCGGGTCGCCCTCGCGCCGGGCGCCGAGCGGGTCGTCGGCCAGCATCGCCACGATCGCCGGGACGTCGGCGGCGCGGGCCGCGCGGAACAGCAGCGACAGGACGTAGTGCGACTCCGACAGGCCGGGGTTGGACGGCAGGGACATCACCTTGCCGCTCGGGACGAAGCCCCTGCTCGCGTACAGGGCCCTGGCCGCCTTGTTCTGGTCGACAGCCCAGAGCTCGACCTCTTCGACCCCGTACGCCCTCGCCACGGTGAGGGACTCGTCCAGGAGCAGCCCACCCAGGCCGGCGCCTCTGACCTCGGGGGCGACCCACATGGACACGATGTGCGCCCGGCCGTTCTCCTTCCGGACGCAGACCAGCCCGACGTCGTGGCCGTGCTGGGCGGCCACCAACCACCGCGATTCCGGATTTTTCAGCCTTTCGGACCACATAGCCGCGTCGAAGGTGCTCTCCTTGTCGTACGACGAGGCGAACGCGTCCGGAGAGTCCTGGAGGGCCCGCAGCCGGATCGCGCGCAGCCGCTCCCTGTCGTCCGCGCCCAGCTCCTCGATCAGAGTTTCCCGCATGCCCGCATCATGTCAGGGCCCCTTCCGGTGCCGGTCACGGCGGGTAGGGGTGGAATCAGGGTCCGTCCCCGATGTGGTCCGGGGGTCTGGGGAGGCACTGTGGGGACATGAACGAAATCAGTCGACGCGATGAGGTGTCCCTGTCCGGTGCCGCGCTGCGCGGCGCCCCGTGGAAAGCCGCCGCCATCAGCGGCGGCGTGGTGAGCGCGGCCGGTTACGGCATGGGGCTGCTCACCGGCGGCGGGGACCTGGGATGGGCCCTGGGGCTGGGCATCAGCCTGTTCGCGCTGATCGCCGCGATCGGCGCAGTCTCCAAGCCGCACGAGGGCGACCGGGTGACCCGGCAGGCCAGGCTCTGGTCGCTGCGGCACCCGTGGAAGTTCTCGCTGCTGCCCGCCGGGATCGCCGCCGTGCTGGACTACCCGGTGCAGCTTGTACTGGACGGCGAGGGCGTCTTCGGCTCCGCTTGGGCGGCGGCCTGGCACGGCGCCCTGGTCTACCTGATCGCCGCCGTCGTCACGCTCACGATGTCGGGACGGGCCCGCCCGCAGCAGTGACCTCTGGGCGTCCGCGCCCTGTCAGCCGCCCTCGGCCACGCGCTTCAGCCCTTCGAGCGTCCTGACCATGTTCGCCCTGTTGTGGCCGGCCCGGTCGGGCACCTGCGTGACCAGGCGGCCGACTGTCTTCATCCACGGGCGCGCGATGTTCCAGGTCTTCTGCTCGACCAGGCAGCCGCCGGCTGTAGGGGTCAGGTCGAACCGCCAGATCGCGATGTCCATGACCCCGGCCGCCCGCACCTGGTAGGCGAACGTCCTGCCGGGCTCGGCGGCGGTGACCGTGCAGGTGGTGGACCAGCTCCGGGCGCCGTTGCGGTTGTCGCCGACGAACCTGGCGCCCGGCCTGGCCTCCTTGACCTCGCCGATCCACCGCGCGTTCAGGCATTCGGCGTTCCAGCTTGCAAGACTGTCGAAGTCGGTGATCACTTCGTACACCCGTTCCGGTGCAGCGGCGATCTCGATGCTCGCGGACGCGCTCGGTTCGCTCATAACGATCAGCTTCGCTGACCGAACCTTATTCTGACAAGGCTCGCTCGGCCTGGCTGCGACAGACGCAGAACTCGTTCCCCTCGGGGTCGAGCATGGTGACCCAGCCGACGCCGTTCTCCCGGCGATCGTCGAAGATGGTCGCGCCGAGGCCGAGCAGCCGCTCGACCTCCTGGTCGCGGCTCCGGCCCTCGGTGCCGTTGACGTCCAGGTGCACGCGGTTCTTCACGCTCTTGCCCTCGGGCACCCGGATGAACAGCAGGAACGGGTCGTGCTCGGTGCGGAGCATGACCTCGTCGTCGCCCGGCTGGTCACCCTCACCCAGCGGCAGGCCGGTGGCGGCGCTCCACCACGAGGCCAGCTTGTACGGGTCGGCGCAGTCGATGGTCACGGCATGGATCTCAATCACCCCGCCACCCAACCGCGACGCCGCCGAACGCGTCAACCCGGTCAGTGGGCGCTGGACGACAGGTTGAGGCCGACCACGCCGATCAGGATGGCGGCGATCGAGGCGATCCGGACGAGCGACACGTTGTCACCCATCGCGATCATGCCGAGCGCGGCCGTTCCCACGGCCCCGATGCCGGTCCAGACCGCGTACGCCGTCCCGACTTCCAGGGACCTGAGCGCGTACGACAGGAGGCCGAAGCTGAGCGCTCCGCTGACGAGGAAGGCGATGGTCCACCACAGGTGCGACAGGCCGTCGCTGAGCTTGAGCGACAGCGCCATGGCGACCTCGAACACGCCGGCGATGATGAGAACGAGCCAGACCATGACAACTCCCTGCGAGGACGAGACGGATACCGTCGCGTCGTCTTCGCGTTACCGGGTACGGCGCGTCTCGTCCGGGAGCATTCGGGCTCATCGGGTGAACGGCGCCGCGCGGCCGATCATTCCCGGCGGTCCCACCAGATGGTGACCCAGCGCTCGCGCGGGAGCGGCCACATGCCGAACTCCTCGGCCGTCTCGGCGACCTCGTCCGCCCGCGACTGGTCCAGGCAGAGCCGGCGGCAGGCGCTGACCGCGAGGTCGTGCAGGGTGGTGAACCGTTCGAGCGGCGCCTCCCGCTCCTCGACCCTGACCCCGTAGCCGAGGGCGGCGACCAGCGCGACGCAGTCTTCGGCGACGGGCCTGACCGGGCGGTCGACGCCGTGGAAGTGCTGCCAGAGAGGGGTCGTCCAGCTCATCGGGTGGCGGTGCGGCAGTTCGAGGACGACCCGCCGCCTGCTGTGGGCGTTCAGCGCACGCAGGAAGCCGGCCAGGTCGGGGACGTTGTAGACGACGTGCGCGCAGATGGTCACGTCGGCCTCGGGCAGCCCGCCCGCCACGTCGGGCCAGCACCCCTCGACCGCGGTCAGCGGGACGCCCAGCTTGTCGGCCCTGGTCGCCATCTCGGCGAGCATGGCGGGCGAGGTGTCGACGGCGTACAAGTGGCCGATCCGGTCACGCAGCGGGAGCGAGGAAGCTCCGGGGCCGGAGCCGACGTCCAGCAGCGTTCCGCCCTCGGGCAGGGCCTCCGCCAGGCGGGTCATGGTGGGGCCGTCGTCGGGCTCGGCGAGCGCCCTGTCGGTGCGCGCGGCGAAGCGTGCGGGCGAGTGACCCCAGGGGTCGGCCGGAGCCGCAGCCAAAATCTTCTCCGGGATGGCCCACGCCTCAAGGCGTTCTCGCCACCGATCGGCGAGTTCTGCTGCGTCCATGACATGAGCATGCCACGCATACCGGTGGTTACTCACGGGTAGCATAGCTAGTAAGGTTACCCACGAGTAGATAAACCCCCGGGTTCAAGGAGACACGCACTCATGGGCCACTACAAGAGCAACCTGCGCGACCTGGAGTTCAACCTTTTCGAGGTGTTCGGTCGGCGTGAGATCCTCGGCACCGGCCCCTATGCGGAAGTCGACGAGGACGTCGCCCGAAGCATCCTGGACGAGGTCAACAGGCTGTCCACCGGCGTCCTGGCCGACTCGTTCGAGGAAGGCGACCGCCACCCGCCCGTCTTCGACGCCGCGACCGGCAGCGTCACCGTGCCCGAGGGGTTCAAGAAGTCGTTCAAGGCGCTGGTCGACGGCGGTTGGGCGCACCTGGACCTGCCCCAGGAGCTGGGCGGCCCCGGCATCCCGCGGAGCCTGGCGTGGGCCACGGCGGAGATGGTCCTCGGCGCGAACCCCGCCCTGTACATGTACGCCGCCGGACCGAACTTCGCCTACACCCTGTGGAAGCTCGGCACCCCCGAGCAGAAGCGCTTCGCCGAACTGGCCATCGAGCGCGACTGGGGCGCCACGATGGTGCTGACCGAGCCCGACGCCGGTTCCGACGTGGGCGCCGGCCGGGCGAAGGCCGTGCGGCAGCCCGACGGCAGCTGGCACCTCGAGGGCGTCAAGCGCTTCATCACCAGCGCCGAGCACGACATGGCCGAGAACATCTTCCACCTGGTGCTGGCCCGCCCCGAGGGCCACGGCGCCGGCACCAAGGGCCTGTCGATGTTCCTGGTGCCCAAGTTCCACGTGAACCTGGAGGACGGCTCGCTGGGCGAGCGCAACGGCGTCTACGTCACCAACGTCGAGAAGAAGATGGGCCTGAAGGTCTCGACGACCTGCGAGCTGACCTTCGGCGACAAGCACCCCGCGATCGGCTGGCTGGTCGGGGACGTGCACGAGGGCATCAGGCAGATGTTCATGGTGATCGAGCACGCCCGGATGATGGTCGGCACCAAGGCCATCGCCACCCTCTCCACCGGCTACCTGAACGCCCTCGAGTACGCCAAGTCCCGCGTCCAGGGCGCCGACCTGACCAGGATGGCCGACAAGTCCGCCCCGCGCGTGACCATCAGCCACCACCCGGACGTCCGGCGCGAGCTGATGCTGCAGAAGTCGTACGTCGAGGGCATGCGGGCGCTCGTGCTCTACACGGCCACCTTCCAGGACGCCATCCAGCTCGACCCGGACGACCGGCACGCCCACGAGATGAACGACCTGCTGCTCCCGCTGGTCAAGGGCGTCGGCTCGGAGCGCTCGTACGAGCTGCTGGCCCGCTCGCTGCAGACGCTCGGCGGCTCCGGCTACCTGCAGGACTACCCGATCGAGCAGTACATCCGCGACGCGAAGATCGACTCGCTGTACGAGGGCACGACCGCCATCCAGGGCCTGGACCTGTTCTTCCGCAAGATCCTGCGCAACCAGGGCGCCGCGGTCGGCTCGCTGCTGGCGGAGATCAACGCGTTCGCGTCCTCGGACGCGGGCAACGGCAGGCTCAAGGACGAGCGCAGGCTGCTCGCCGAGGCCGCGGCCGACGTCAAGGCCATGGGCGACACGATGGCCGGGTGGGCGTTCGGCGCGCTGGAGACGCCGGAGGAGGTCTACAAGGTCGGGCTGAACACGACCAGGCTGCTGCTCGCGCTCGGCGATCTGGTGATCGGCTGGCTGCTGCTGCGCCAGGCGGAGGTGGCGCTCGCCCGACTGGCTGACGGCGAGGACCCGTTCTACCAGGGCAAGGTCGCCGCCGCCTCGTTCTTCGCGACGACCGTGCTGCCTCGGCTGGCCGCCGAGCGGCGCGTCCTCGACGCCACCGGGCAGGACCTGATGAACCTGCCGGAGGAGGCGTTCTAGACCTTCCCCGCCGCCGCGGGGGCACAGGGTACGGTCAGCAGATGAGCTCGACCTCGCACGATCACCCCCTGCCCCCGCCGCGCGTCGAAGAGGTCTCTGACGGCATCTACGCCTACATCCAGCCCGACGGGAGCTGGTGGATCAACAACACCGGCTTCCTCGCCGGACGCCGCGGCGTGATCGGCGTCGACGCCTGCTCGACCGAGCGCCGCACCAGGGCGTACCGGGAGGCCGTGGCCGCGGTCTCCGGCCGGCCGATCACCACGCTGGTCAACACCCACCACCACGGCGACCACACGTTCGGCAACTACCTGTTCCCCGAGGCGACGATCGTCGGCCACGAGGGCACCCGCGAGCACATCCTGGCCGAGGGCATCCCCGCCTACCGCGCGGCCTGGTCGGCCGAGGTCGAGTGGGGCGCGCTGGAGGCGGTGCCGCCGTTCCTCACCTTCACCGACCGCGTCACGCTCTACTCCGACGACCTGCGCTGCGAGGTCAGGCACGTCGGCGGCGCCGCCCACACGACCAACGACTCCTACGTCTGGATCCCTGAGCGGCGGGTGCTGTTCTCCGGTGACCTGGTGTTCAACGGCGGCACGCCGTTCGTGCTGATGGGCTCGGTGACGGGCGCGATCGAGGCGCTCTCCCAGCTCGACGAGCTGGACGCGGAGACGATCGTGCCCGGGCACGGCGAGATCTGCGGGCCCGAGGTCATCGACCGGGTACGCGGCTACCTGCGTTTCGTGCTGGCGACGGCCGAGCGCGGCCGGGCGGCCGGGCTGACCCCGCTGGAGACGGCCCGCGAGAGCGACCTCGGCGAGTGGGCGGGCCTGCTCGACCCCGAGCGGATCGTCGGCAACCTGCACCGGGCCTACGCCGAGCTCGACGGGCTGCCCCCGGGCGGCCCGATCGATCTGGTCGCCGCCGTGGGCGACATGATCACCTTCAACGGCGGCAGGCCACTCTCGTGCCTCGCCTGAGGGTGTGATCAGCCTTGCCCGGGTATGACCGTGGGCGTACTCGCTCTTTGCCTTCTGGAGGTCGTTGTCATGGGTGTCGGCGTCAGCATCTTCTTTCTCACGCTCGGCGCCATCCTGAAGTTCGCCATCGAACCGGATGTCTTCGGGCAGAGCGTCCACATGGACATCATCGGCATCATCTTCATGATCGTCGGTGGCGTGGGCGTGATCCTGAGCGTCGTGCTGGCCCCCAGGCGGGGGCGCACCTCCGACGAGCGGCTGATGCACCGCGAGAACCACCCGCCGGAGGCGTGACTAGACGTTCAGCTGGACGGCGGCCCTGTCCGCCATGATCGGCCTGATGTGCTCCGCGATCAACGCCTGGTGCCGGGGGTGATCGCGGTACACCAGGTAGTCGTCGACCGAGTCGAAGTCGGCGACCACCG
Organism: Nonomuraea sp. NPDC005983; assembly: GCF_040614375.1. Taxonomy (NCBI): domain Bacteria; kingdom Bacillati; phylum Actinomycetota; class Actinomycetes; order Streptosporangiales; family Streptosporangiaceae; genus Nonomuraea; species Nonomuraea sp. NPDC005983. Next base: position 96,985 of record NZ_JBEXUP010000010.1, on the reverse strand, counting down.
CGAACTCGTAGTTGCCCTGGTTGATGCCGGCGTCGGCGCCCACCGTGTAGGCCCGCAGCTCCGGGATCAGGCCCGGGAGCTTGCGCAACTCGGCCGCGACCGTGGCCTTCTGCTCTTCGGTGGCGGCCTCGGTCCAGGTGAACAGCACGACGTGGCGAATCATGAGGTCAGCCTATCGAGAGCCGGTCCACGTTCGGCCCGCCGTTGACGGTCGTGGCGGTGGCCCTGATCTTGTTCACCCCCTGCACCAGGTCGGCCGTGACGGTGGCGGTCTGCCAGGTGTCCCAGTTGGTGGTGCTCGGGAAGTCACGCGTGAGCACCGCCGCGCCGTTCACCGCGATCGACATCGGACGGTTCGTCGTCGTCCCGTTGCTGAAGCGGAGCACCAGGTCGGCGGGGCCCGCGGTGGCCGCGTTCACCGTCCACTCGACGTAACTGCCCGTCACGTTGTCGTAGTTCACGAAACCCGTGCCCGTGAAGCCCGCGTGGTTGGACTCGACCACGCCCTGCGAGATCGTCGCGTCCTCGGCCTGGTAGTCGGTCGTCGGGGCCTGCGGGATCACCGCGAGCCGGTCGACGTTGGGGCCGCCGTTGGCGGTGGTGGCGGTGGCCCTGATCTTGTTGACGCCCTGGGCCAGGTCCGCCGTGACAGTGGCGGTCTGCCAGGTGTCCCAGTTGGTCGTGCTCGGGAAGTCACGCGTGAGCACCACCGCGCCGTTCACCGCGATCGACATCGGACGGTTCGTCGTCGTCCCGTTGCTGAAGCGCAGTTCCAGGTCGGCGGGGCCCGCGGTGGCCGCGTTCACCGTCCACTCGACGTAACTGCCCGTCACGTTGTCGTAGTTCACGAAACCCGTCCCCGTGAAGCCCACGTGGTTGGACTCCACCACACCCTGCGAGATCGTCGCGTCCTCGGCCTGGTAGGTGGCGGGGCCGGTGGGGCCGCTGTCGGTGGTCTCGGTGACCGGGGCCGAGGCGGCCGAGGAGTTGCCCGCCGCGTCGTGGGCCTTGACCGTGAACGTGTACGAGGTGCTCGCCGCCAGGCCGGAGACGGTGGCCGTGGTGCCGGTGACCGTGGCGGCCGGCGACGTGCCGTTGTAGACGTCATAGCCGGTCACGCCGACGTTGTCGGTGGCGGCGTCCCAGGTCAGGGAGACGCTGGACGAGGTCTTGCCGGTCGCGCGCGGGTTGCCCGGCACGTTCGGGCTCTCGGTGTCGGGCGGTCCCGTCGGGACGGTGACCGTCGAGGTGTTCCACCCGGAGACCCTGACGCTCGCGGCGCCGCTCAGGTCCGACGGGCGGAAGGTCGCCGTCAGCGTCTTCGACTCGCCCGGCCAGAGACTGATCGCGTTGTCCGTCCACTGGACCGGCAGCACCGGCCTGCCCGAACTGTCGACGACGTGCGCGTCCAGCATGAACGCCGGGATGGCGCCCGTGCCCGTGTTCTTGACCGTCACGGTGACCTTCCCGGCCTCCGGCGAGGACGCGGTGGCCGTGATCGGAGCCTGCGCCAGGGTGTTCAGCCCGGTCAGGTTGGCGTAACTGCTGGTCGGGACGTAGTACCAGTCGTTGCCCGCCCAGTCGATCACGTCGCTGGCGGTGGACAGCGCGTAGACGTTGCGGTCGATCTCCTCGCCGTTGCGCAGCAGCGACAGCCGTACCAGGTAGGTCGTCGACAGGCCGCTGATCGACGGGATCGTGACCGCCGTCGCCTTGCCGCCGTCGGCGGGCGCGCTGACCGTCGCCGTGTTGCTGTACTTGGACGTGCCGTCCAGGTTGAACACGTCGGTCTTGACCGTCAGGTTCGAGGCCGCCTGGGTCGTGGAGTTGACCACCACGACCGACTTGTTGTCGTAGGAGTACTGCACGTGCAGCGGCCTGTTCGCCTCACGCGTGCCCCAGTACGAGCCGCCCTGGTCGAGGTAGTAGTCGAAGAGCTGCCAGTGCAGCGAGGACCAGCCGCTGTTGAGCATCCAGTAGATGACGCCGGTCGACGGGTCGCTGGAGTCGGTGAAGTTGCGTCCGTACGCCTCGAACTGCGCCCGGACCGCCTCGTACTGCGCCAGCTGCGCCTTCTTCACGTAGTCGGTCAGCCCGGTCGGCGCGCCGTACCGGCCCCTGAGCGCGTTGTGGTAGATCGTCAGGTTGTTGAACGTGCTGGACGGCGAGCGGTGGTACTGCGTCGCGCTCGGGCTCTGCCAGAGCGAGTCGATCTGTGACGTGGTCATCATCCGCTTGAGCGAGTCGAGCGTCGGGACGTCCGGGCCCGCGCTGGTCTCGGAGTTGAAGCCGAACGCGCCGCCTTCGCGCTTGTTGTACCAGTAGTTCGGCGGCACCCAGTCGTACGGCCCCGGCATCTTCAGGCCCGAGTTGCCCAGTTGCGGGCTGGACTTGTCGGAGGCCACCGAGACGACCGGGAGCTGCCACTCGGCGGCGGTGAGCGCGTCGAGGTAGTCGGTCTCCTTCTGGGCCGTCGGCGGGTTGTCGGAGCCGATGAGGAAGGAGATCACGCTCGGGTGGTTGCGCAACCGCACCGCCTCCGCCTGCATGGACGCCTTGGCGATCGGGTAGTCGGCCGCGGCGAACGAGCCCTCCCACTTGTTGCAGCACTCCCAGCCCGGCATCATCAGGATGCCGTACTGGTCGGCCAGGTCGTACAGCTCGTCGGTGTCCAGGTGGCCCTCGACGCGGACGGTGTTGAGGCCGAGGTCCTTGACGTAGCGGATCTTGTCTTCCAGGTAGCCGAGGTTCTTGCGCAGGAAGATGTCGGGCGACCAGCCACCGCCTCTGATCAGGATGTTCCGGCCGTTGACCTTGTAGTAGCGGCGGCCGCCGGCGTTCTTGCCCGACTCGATCTTGCGGACGCCGAAGCGCTGCTTCAGCGTGTCGCTCTCCGCGCCGCCCACCGTGGCCGTGAGATTCAGGTCGTAGAGCGGCTGGGCGCCCATCGTGTACGGCCACCAGACCTGGGGGTTCGTGAGGGTCTGGGGGAAGGTGATGCGCTTGGTCTCGTTCGCCGCCAGGGCGACGTCCTGGGAGAACGTCTGAGACCCGATCGCGCCCGTGACCGTCGCCGTCACCGGGCTGCCCGAGCCGTTGCGGACGTCCGCCTTGATGGTGAGGTCGGCGCGGTCAAGGGCCGGGACGGCCAGGTTCGTGATCACGTGCGCGTTGCGGAGCGAGACGTCGGCGCTGCGCCGGATCAGGACGTCGCGGAAGATGCCCATGTTGTCGTCGCGCGGGACCTGGACCCAGTCGATCCAGCCGATCGTCAGGTTGCTGTTGGGGTTGTTCGGGTTGATCCGGAAGGCCACCGAGTTGGCGCCCGGGTGGACCAGGGCGGTGACGTCCCGCTCGTGCCTGGTGTAGGCGCCGGCGACCTGCGCGGCGGTGGCCACCTGGGTGCCGTTCACCCAGACGTCCGCGCTCGAGATCACGCCGCTGAAGTCGAGGAAGGTGCGCAGGCCGGTCTCGGTGCCGAGCGTGAAGTCCGAGCGGTACCACCACGGGACGTCGAAGTCCGCCGTCGGGATCGACTGCATGTTGGTGGAGTAGAACGGGTCGGGGTAGACCTTGTTCTCCAGCAGCCCGGCCAGGACGGTCGAGCGCGGGCCCACCGGGTACCAGCCGCTCGCGGCGTAGCCCGGGGTGGAGATGGTCGCGCCGGAGTCGGAGACCTTGGCCGACGACTGGATCTTGTAGCCGGCGAGCGCGGTCGAGGAGCCGGCGGTGACGGCCGGGGTGGCGGTCGCGGGTGCGGCCACCGCGGGCGCGGCCACCGCGGGTGCGGCCGCTGCGGGTGCGGCCACTGCCACGCCGGCCGCGCTCAGCAGCAACGTGCAGGTGGATAACAGGAGCAGGAGGAAGCGCGCCATGAGTCCTCGCAAGGCCGAGGGGTTCGTTAGTAAACCTTCTTAACAGCCATGGGCGAACTCGTAAATGCCCAACTTGTGGAAGGGTCCCTCGCCAGCGGGCAATAAGAGATGTCCTGCTCCTCTCACCAGGCAAGGGAGATCCTTGCGTGCTCACTGCCCCCGACGGCGCGATCGCCTCTCCAGAGCGCTTCGCCACCGTCTTCGACGTTCACTACGAGGAGATCCGCCGCTACATCGGGCGGCGGCTCGACCCCGGCGTGGCCGAGGACCTGGCCGCCGAGACCTTCCTGATCGCCTTCCGGCGGCGCACCCGCTTCGACGCCGCCAGGGGCGGGGTCCGCGCGTGGCTGTACGGCATCGCCACCAACCTCATCGGCCGGCACCGGCGCGCCGAGCTGCGCCGGTACCGCGCCATGGCCAGGACGGGCCCGCCACCCGACGACAGCGGGCACGACCAGCTGGTCGCCGACCGGCTCAGCGCTGAGGTGACGGCCGCGCGGCTGGCCGAAGCGCTGGCGGGACTGTCGCGCGGTGAACGCGACGTCGTGCTGCTCATCGCCTACGGCGAGCTCACCTACGACGAGGTGGCCGCGGCGCTCGGCGTCGCCAACGGCACCGTCGCGTCCCGGCTCAGCCGGGCCAGGGCCAAACTGCGGAACGCACTGGGAGTTGAAGTCTGATGCGGGAGTTCCAGCTCATCGACGAGGTCATGCCCGGCCTGCCGCCCGCGAGTCCCGCCGACGTCAACGCGGTCCGCGCCCGCGTCCTGGACGGCGGCCGCAGGCGCTCGCGCCGCCCGATCGTCCTCGCCGTGGCCGCCGCGCTCGGCGCGTTCGCGCTGCTCCTCCCCTGGTCGGGCGGCGATCAGGTCACCACGGCCACGACCAGCGGCCCCAGGACGGAGCTGGAGGCAGCCGCCGACCGGCTCGCCGCCCAGCCGACCGGCTCGGGAGCGAACTGGCTGCGCGAGATGGACCAGGTCTACGTGCAGCGGGCCCCCGAAGGTGGCTACCTGACGCAGGAGCGGCTCAGGGACCAGCTCTGGTCCACCGAGGACGGCCGGAACACCGGCGTCTACCAGCAGCTCTCCGTCAAGCCCTTTCGGCCGGGCGACGCTGCGGCGTGGAAGAAGGCGGGTTCGCCCGAACTGTGCACGATGGACTGCGGGAGGCGCTACATCAGCAAGCCGACCGCGGAGATCTTCGAGCTGGCGCAGGGGCTTCAGCTTCCGATCGCGCGGGTGCTGGCGCTGCCGACCGATCCGGGGACGCTCGCGGAAGAGCTGCTCAGGAGCTACCCCAGCGGGGCGAAGGTCGACAGGGACACCTGGCTCTGGCGTGCCGGCGAGCGGCTGCTGCTCGACTCCCCCGCCACGCCTGCCACCCGTGCCGCCGTCTACCGCATGCTGGCCGCCCTGCCCGGGACCACGATCGCCGCAGGGATCTCCGACGTCGACGGGCGGCCGGGGATCGCCCTGCGGCGGGGGGCTCCGATCCAGGAGCAGCTCGTGATCGACCCGGAGACGGGGAACCTGCTCGCGTCCCAGGACGTCGCCGTCGACCAGGTGGCGTCGGTGGCGCGGATGGTCGGGGTCGGCGTGCCCTACCAGTCCTTCGTCATCAGGCGGCTCGGCTGGACCGACGAGCCACCCCGCCTGCCCAAGCACTGACCCGGCGCGGCCCCCGCGCGCAGGCGCGGAGGCCGCCGTGGCGTCGTGCTGGGCGACCCGCCAGGAGGTACCTGGCGGGGCCTCAGAGTGTCAGCTCCAGGCGAGCATGCGGAGCGGGTCCTCCAGCATGGCGCCGACGTCGCGGAGGAACAGGGAGCCCAGTTCCCCGTCGACGATCCGGTGGTCGAAGGAGAGCGACAGGGTGGTCACCTTGCGGACGGCGAGCTGCCCGCCGACCACCCACGGCGCCTCCCTGACCTGGCCGAACGCGAGGATGGCCGCCTCGCCGGGGTTAAGGATCGGGGTGCCGGCGTCGACGCCGAACACGCCGACGTTGGTGATCGTGAATGTGCCGCCCGCCATCTCGGCCGGCTGGGTGCGCCCGGCCCTGGCCGTCTCCGTCAGCCGTCCGAGCCGCCTGGCCAGCTCGGGCAGCGGCAGCTCGTGGGCGTCCTTGACGTTGGGGACGATCAGGCCGCGCGGGGTGGCGGCGGCGATGCCGAGGTTCACGTAGTGCTTGACCACGATCTCCTGGGCGGCCTCGTCCCACGACGAGTTGATCATCGGGTGGCGTCGGGCGGCCACGAGCACCGCCTTGGCCACCAGGAGCAGCGGCGAGACCTTGGTGTCAGCGAAGTCCGGCAGCGCGCGCAGGCGGGTGACGGCCTCCATCGTCTCCGTCATGTCCACCTGGAGGAACTCGGTGACGTGCGGGGCGGTGAACGCGCTGGCGACCATCGCCTGCGCGGTCATCTTCCTGACGCCCCTGACGGGGATACGCTCCTCTCCCCGCTGAGGCGGAGCCTGCGGAGCCGTCACCGGGGTGGCGCCTTCCGCCGCCGCGTGGACGTCCTCCCTGGTGATCGAGCCCTCGGGGCCGGTGCCGGTGAGGACGGTGAGGTCCACCCCGAGGTCCTTGGCCAGCTTGCGGACCGGAGGCTTGGCCAGCGCCCTGCCTCTCACAGCGGGCGCCGCCATCACCACGCTCGGAGGCGCCGTGGGCGCCACGGCGGGAGCGACCGCTGCCGGTGCGGGTGAAGGAGCCGGGGTGGCGGGTTTGCGGGTGCGGCGCTTGGTGGCGCCGGTCTTCACGCCGTAGCCCACGAGGACCGCCTGGCGCTCCTCCTTGGGAGCGGGGCTGCCGTGGACGCCCGGTTCCACCGCGCCCTCCGCCGGAGGGCTGGGGACGGCTTCCTTGCCGCCGTCGGGCTCGGTGTCGACGGCGATGATGGGATTGCCCACGTCGATCGTCTGGCCCTCGTCGGCCATCAGGCCCGAGACCACGCCGTCCCACGGGATCGGCAGCTCGACGATGGACTTGGCCGTCTCGATCTCCACGACGATCTGGTTGACCTTGACCTGGTCACCCGGCTTGACGTGCCAGCGGACGATCTCCGCCTCCGTCAGGCCCTCGCCCACGTCGGGGAGCTTGAACTCGCGTCGCATGGAAACGAAAACCCCCTCTCAGTAGGCGAAGGCGCGGTCGACGGCGTCGAGCACCCTGTCCAGGTCGGGCAGGTAGTGCTCCTCCAGTCTCGACGGAGGGTACGGCGTGGAGAATCCGCCGACGCGCAGCACCGGCGCCTCCAGGTGGTAGAAGCACTGCTCGGTGATCCTGGCGGCGAGCTCGGCGCCGAAACCGCTGTTCACCGGCGCCTCGTGGACCACCACGGCGCGTCCCGTCCTGCGGACGGAGTCCAGCACCAGCGGCAGGTCCAGCGGGTTGAGCGAGCGCAGGTCGACCACCTCCAGCGAGCGGCCGTCCTCCTCGGCGGCAGCGGCCGCCTCCAGGCAGGTCTTGACCATCGGGCCGTAGGCGAACAGCGTCAGGTCGGTGCCCTGCCGCGCCACCCTGCCCTTGTCGAGAGGGGTCCACCAGTCGGTGGACGTGGTGTCGATCTCGGCCTTCTCCCAGTAGCGGCGCTTGGGCTCGAAGAAGATGACCGGGTCGTCGGAGTGGATGGCCTGCTGGATCATCGTGTACGCGTCGGCCGGGTTGGAGCACGACACCACGCGCAGCCCCGCCGTGTGGGTGAAGTACGCCTCCGGCGACTCGCTGTGGTGCTCGACCGCGCCGATGCCGCCGCCGCACGGGATGCGGACGACCACCGGCAACCTGATCGCGCCGAGCGAGCGCATCGGCATCTTGGCGAGCTGCGTGATGATCTGGTCGGCCGCCGGGAAGACGAAGCCGTCGAACTGGATCTCGCACACCGGACGGTAGCCGCGCAGCGCCAGCCCGATCGCGGTGCCGATGATGCCGGACTCGGCCAGCGGGGTGTCGATGACCCGGTCCTCGCCGAAGTCCTTCTGCAGCCCGTCGGTGACCCGGAACACGCCTCCGAGCTTGCCGACGTCCTCGCCCATGATGAGGACCTTGGGGTCGTCCTCCATGGCCTTGCGCATGCCCTCGTTGAGCGCCTTGGACAGGCTCAGCACGGTCACGACGCCTCCTTCCTCGGCGCCATGACGGTCATGCTGTGTCCCTTGGTTCCTGCGCTTCGCTCAGTCACGGAAGCCCTCCAGGTACGCGGCGAACTGGGTGCGCTCCTCGTCGATCAGCGCGTGCGGCTCGGCGTACACGTGGCCGAAGATGTCGAGCGGGTCCGGGTCGGGCATGGCCAGACAACGTCTGCGCAGGTCGGCGCCGAGCTGGTCGGCCTCGGCCTCGATCGAGTCGATGAACTGCTGGTCAGCCAGCTCGTTCTTGAACAGGTACGCCTTCACCCGCTCGATGGGGTCCTTGAGCTTCCACGCCTCCAGCTCGCTGGCCACCCGGTAGCGGGTCGGGTCGTCGGTGGTGGTGTGCGCGCCCATGCGGTACGTGAACGCCTCGATCAACGTCGGCCCCTGGCCTTCGCGGGCGTTCTTCAGCGCCTGACGGGTGACGGCGAGGCAGGCGAACACGTCGTTGCCGTCGACCCTGATGCCGGGGAAGCCGAAGCCGGAGGCCCGCCGGTAGAGGGGAATGCGGGTCTGCTTCTCCAGTGGCTCGGAGATCGCCCACTGGTTGTTCTGGCAGAAGAACACGATCGGCGCGTTGAACACGCTGGCCCAGATGAACGACTCGTTCACGTCGCCCTGGGAGGTGGCGCCGTCGCCGAAGTAGGCGATGGCGGCGGCGGTGGCGTCGTCGCGCTGGATGCCCATGGCGTACCCGACGGCGTGCAGCGTCTGGCTGCCGATCACGATCGTGTACAGGTGGAAGTTGTGCTCTTTCGGGTCCCAGCCGCCGTGGTTGACGCCGCGGAACAGGCCGAGCAGCTTCACCGGGTCGACGTCGCGGCACCAGGCGACGCCGTGCTCGCGGTAGGTGGGGAAGGCCATGTCGGAGTCGGTCAGCGCGCGGCCCGAGCCGATCTGCGCCGCCTCCTGGCCGAGCAGCGACGCCCAGATGCCGAGCTCGCCCTGCCGCTGCAGGGCCACGGCCTCCAGGTCGATACGCCGGACGAGCACCAGGTCGCGATAGAGGGACCTGACCTCTTCCGCCGTCAGGTCGATGTCGTAGTCGGGGTGCTCGACCCGCTCTCCCTCCGGGGAGAGCAACTGGACGAGCTCCGGGGGTGCTTCGGCACCACGAGAGGCGTCGACTGTCACGTGCCGCTCCTGTGCGGTCGGGGCCGGTGTCGATGGGGTTGCCACCTTAGGCCAGCCTTTTGAGCGTGCGGACCATGTGGTGGTGGTTCGTACGCGTTTGGGGACATGGTGGCAGACGTCACAGCCCTCCGCGCAAGCCCCATGCCCTCCCCGTTCCCTCTGTGTCCGCGGCGACACGTCCACTGGGACTGTCGTGAACCTTTCCATCCACTCGCGGCAATAAGGGGTAAAGATCGCGCCAGGACGACGGCTCACCCGCGCTTGTAACCCTTCGGTCTCGTGGCGACAAGAAGAGACAACGATCAGGTCAGGGGGGCGACATGTCAGGGCCTGTCACGGAGGGGTGCGGCCGTGATCCATACGGTCCCGGTGAGATCCGGGCGTCCGACGGTCTGTCGCTGAGTTAGCCATGGTTGCGCCGTCAGTTCTGTTCAGGCTGCCCGAAAACAGGGTGATCATGGTCGCTCTCGTCCCGGCGGTCGCGCTGCGCGTGATGGCGATGCTGGGTTACCCGTCCGCGCTCTGGTTCTGGGCGGACTCCTTCACCTACGTGCGCGCGGCGGCCGACCCCGCGCCCGGAGCGTTCCGGCCCGCCGGGTACTCGCTGCTGCTCGCCGCGCTCCGGCCCGCGCACAGCCTGGCTCTGGTCACGACCGTGCAGCATGTGCTCGGCCTGGCCCTGGCGGTGGCGGTGTACGCGCTGCTGCGGCGGCGCGGGCTGCCGGGCTGGGGAGCGACGGTCGCCGTCCTTCCGCTGCTCTACGACGAGTTCCTGATCCTGCTCGAGCACATGATCATGGCGGAGGCGCTCTTCACCGTGCTGGTCACCGCCGGGGTGCTGGTGCTGCTGCGGACCCCGGTCAGCCCGCGCGCCGCCGCCGCGGGCGGGGTGCTGCTGGGCCTGGCGGGCATCACCCGGACGATCGGCGTGCCGGTGCTGGTGCTGGCGGCGGGCCACCTGCTGCTGCGGCGCGCCGGATGGCGGCCTCTCCTCTGCCTGCTGCTGGCTGGAACGTTCCCGCTGGCCGGGTACGCGGGGTGGATGCGGGCGGAGGCGGGCACGTTCGCGCTGACCAGAGCCGACGGGATCTTCCTGTGGGGCCGCACGACGACGTTCGCCGACTGCGGCGTGATCAGGCCGGAGCCCCGGCTGGCGGCGCTCTGCCCGCGAGGGGCCGACCGGGCCGCGCCGCCGTTCTGGCTCTGGGGGGCGTGGTCGCCGCTCAAGCGGGTGCCCGACCGCGAACGCAACAGGCTGGCCGGGGAGTTCGCCAGGAGCGCGATCCTCGCCCAGCCGGGCGGCTACCTCGGGGCGGTCGGCCAGGACCTGGGGCAGTTGCTGCGCTGGGAGCGGACCACCGCCCGCAGCGAGTCGAGCCGCAGGACCAACCCGTACTGGTTCCCGTTCGAGGAGCAGAGGCGGCGTGACCGGGCCGCGGAGGCCTACGCGGGCGGCCGGGCCGACACCAGGATCGTCGAGCCGTTCGCCGGGTGGCTGCGGGCCTACCAGCGCTTCGGCTACCTGCCGTTCCCGCTGCTCGCGGCGCTGCCGGTGACGGTTCTCACACTCGCGCCCTTCCTGGCCCGCCGCGACGCGCTGCTTCCCGCGTCGAGCGCCGCGCTGCTCGTGCTCGCGCCGCCCTTCGTCGCCGGGTTCGACATCCGGTACGTGATCCCGGCCATCCCGCTGACCTGCCTGGCCGCCGGGCTGGTCGTGGCGGGCACTAGGCTGAGACCGCTGTTCGCACCAGACCAGGAGGACCCCAGTGGCGCGCGTCATCGTGGACGTCATGCTGAAGCCCGAGATTCTCGACCCGCAGGGTCAGGCCATCGCCCGCGCTCTGCCCCGGCTCGGCTTCTCCGGTGTTTCCGCCGTGCGGCAGGGCAAGCGATTCGAGGTCGAATTGGCCGGCCCGGCCGACGAGGCGGCGCTCGCGGACGTCCGCAAGATGGCCGAGACATTGCTGGCGAACACCGTCATTGAGGACTACACCGTCCGCGTTGAGGGCTAGAACGGCACATTTGCCACCTGGACTTTCCCCTGATGGGTAAAGTCGGATTCTGCCGTGCCACAATGCCACGGGCTTGCCAACAGTAAATAACAACAACGTGATTTTGCGGTTAGCCCCGATTTCACGGGGAAACCTACTCCAGGTGACATTGCGGAGCCCGGAGGAGTCCGGTGGATATTGAGTTCTCGTTGGCACTGCCTCGGGCTGCCGTCGGCATCCCGATGGTCAGGCGGGTGCTAGGCGATGCGATGCGTTCGCTCCACGTGAGCGAGACGTGCATCTCCGACATGCTGCTCGCGGTCTCCGAGGCGTGCTCCAACGCGGTGCGGCACGGTGGTCCCGCCAACCGCTACGAGGTGACGGCGTCGATCGGCTACGGGCGCTGCGACGTCCGCGTGGCCGACAGCGGAGGTGGTCTGCCGTCGATGCCGCCGCACTTTCCACCCTCCGACACCGAGAACGGCCGCGGCCTGCTGATCATGCGCTCGGTCGTCGACGAGGTCTCCTTCGGCGTCACCCCCGGCCACGGCACGACCGTCCACCTGCGCAAGCAGCTCGCCTGGGATGACGAGGCCAGTGCCCGGCCCCGCGAGCTCGCCGCCGTCTGACCTTCCCCCAGCCCCTGAGGAGGGCCTCTGACGAGGACCCAGACGGGGGCCCCTGACGAGGGCCAACGAGAACACACAGGCGCACCCGATAACCTAGAGAAGCCGCCCGCCGTCCGCCCCGAAGAGACGGTGGCCGCGCGCTCCTCGGAGGGGACGACTGTCATGAGCGCTGCCCGTGTGGGCGTAGTCACGTTTCCAGGAACTCTCGACGACCAGGACGCCGCCAGAGCCGTGCGCCTCGTGGGCGCGGAGGCGGTACCGCTGTGGCACGCCGACCACGACCTGAAGGGGGTCGACGCGGTGTTCCTGCCCGGCGGCTTCTCCTACGGCGACTACCTGCGCTGCGGCGCCATCTCCAGGTTCGCGCCGCTGATGCAGGAGCTCGTCCCGGCCGCCAGGAACGGGCTGCCCGTGCTCGGCACCTGCAACGGGTTCCAGATCTTGTGCGAGGCGCACCTGCTGCCCGGTGCGCTGACCCGCAACGCGTCCCTGCACTACGTCTGCCGTGACCAGCGGGTGCGCATCGAGCACGCCGACACCCCCTGGACCGGCTCCTACACGCAGGGCCAGGAGATCGTGCTGCCGGTCAAGCACGGCGAGGGCCGCTACGTGGCCTCCGCCGAGACCCTGGCCGCGCTGGAGGCGAACGGGCAGGTGGTCGTGCGCTACGTCGACGGCAACCCGAACGGCTCGATGAACGACATCGCGGGCATCCGCAACGAGGCCGGCAACGTGGTCGGTCTCATGCCGCACCCCGAGCACGCCGTCGAGGACCTGGTCGGCGCACCGAGCACCGACGGCCTCGGCTTCTTCACCTCCATCCTCGAGAAGCTGGTAGTGAACGCATGAGCACCGACTCCGTCAAGAGAGCCGAGGGCACGCCCGACGAGCCGATGCCCTTCGCCGAGCTGGGCATGAAGCAGGACGAGTACGACCGGGTCAAGGAGATCCTCGGCCGCCGTCCCACCGGCTCCGAGCTGGCCATCTACAGCGTGATGTGGTCGGAGCACTGCTCGTACAAGTCGTCCAAGGTGCACCTGCGGCAGTTCGGCACCAAGGCGCCGAAGTCCGAGGCGCTGCTGGTCGGCATGGGCGAGAACGCGGGCGTCGTCGACATCGGCGACGGCTGGGCCGCCACCTTCAAGATCGAGTCCCACAACCACCCGTCGTACGTCGAGCCGCACCAGGGCGCCGCCACCGGCGTCGGCGGGATCGTCCGCGACATCATGTCGATGGGCGCCCGCCCGATCGCGGTCATGGACGCGCTCCGCTTCGGCGGCGCCGACGCCACCGACACCCGCCGAGTGCTGCCCGGCGTGGTCGAGGGCATCAGCCACTACGGCAACTGCCTGGGCCTGCCCAACATCGGCGGCGAGGTCGTCTTCGACCCCTGCTACATCGGCAACCCGCTGGTCAACGCGCTCTGCGTGGGCCTGCTGCGTAAGGACCAGATCAAGCTGGCCACGGCGCCGGGGCCGGGCAACAAGGTCGTGCTGTTCGGCGCGTCCACCGGGCCCGACGGCATCGGCGGCGCGTCCGTGCTGGCCAGCGCCACCTTCGAGGACGAGTCGCACGCCAAGCGGCCCGCCGTGCAGGTCGGCGACCCGTTCATGGAGAAGCTGCTCATCGAGTGCTGCCTGGAGCTGTACGCGGCCGACGTGGTCGTCGGCATCCAGGACCTCGGCGCGGCCGGTGTGTCCTGCGCGACCACCGAACTGGCCGCCAAGGGCACCGGCGGCATGCACGTCGACCTCAACCTGGTCCCGCTCCGCGACCCCTCGCTCAGGCCTGAAGAGATCCTGATGAGCGAGTCGCAGGAGCGGATGATGGCCGTCGTCCGTCCGTCCGACATCCCGGCCTTCATGGCGATCTGCGAGAAGTGGGACGTCCCCGCGACCGTCATCGGCGAGGTCACCGACACCGGCCGGCTGGTGATGACCTGGAACGGCGAGACGATCGTCGACATCCCGCCCGGCACCGCCGCCGACGAGGGGCCCGTCTACGAGCGGCCGTTCCACGAGCCGGCCGGGCAGGCCGCGCTCAACGCCGACACCCCTGAGAGCCTCGACCGGCCGGCCGACCTGCGGGCCACCCTGCTCCAGCTGCTCGGCTCGCCCAACCTGGCGTCCAAGGAGTGGGTGACCTCCCAGTACGACCGCTACGTCCGGTCCAACACGGTGCTGGCGCAGCCCGCCGACGCCGGGATGGTGCGCATCTCCGAGGTCATGGCCGGGGCCGAGCCCACGACCAGGGGCATCGCGCTGGCCACCGACGGCAACGGCCGCTACGCCAAGCTCGACCCGTACGCGGGGGCGCAGCTCGCGCTGGCCGAGGCGTACCGCAACGTGGCCGTCACGGGGGCCGAGCCGCTGGCCGTCACCAACTGCCTCAACTTCGGCTCGCCCGAAGACCCCGAGGTGATGTGGCAGTTCGCCGAGGCCGTGCGCGGGCTCGCCGACGCCTGCAAGGCCCTCGGCGTGCCGGTGACCGGCGGCAACGTCTCCTTCTACAACCAGACCGGCTCGACCGCCATCCACCCCACCCCGGTGGTGGGCGTGCTCGGCGTGATCGAGGACGTCGCCAAGCGGGTCAAGCCGGGCTTCACCGCCGAGGGGCTGCGTATCGCGCTGCTCGGCGAGACCCGCGACGAGTTCGGCGGCTCCGAGTGGGCGCACGTCGCCCACGGCCACCTCGGCGGGCTGCCGCCCGTGGCCGACCTCGAGGCCGAGCAGGCGCTGGCCACCGTGCTGGTGGAGGCCGCCAGGCGGGGGCTGCTGGAAGGGTCGCACGACCTGTCCGACGGCGGGCTCGCGATCGCGCTCGCCGAGTCGTGCCTGGTGCGAGGCGTCGGCGCCACCGTGACGCTGAGCGGCGACGTGTTCACCGCGCTGTTCAGCGAGTCGGCGGGGCGGGCGCTGGTGGCCGTCCGGCCCGAGGCGTTCGACGAGTTCGCGGCGCTGTGCGGCGACCACGAGGTGCCCTGCTACGGCCTCGGCACCACGGGCGGCGAGGCGCTGGTGGTGGAGGGCGCGCTGGAGGTTCCGGTGGCGGAGTTGCGCGAGGTGCACTCGGGCACGCTGCCCGCGCTGTTCGGCTGACGTACGTGAGAAGAGGGCCCGGTACGGCGTACCGGGCCCTCTTCCTGCATGTCAGGCCGGTGCGCGGCCCCTTCGGGTGTTACGTCTTCGTGTTGGTCACGAAACAGAGGGTGACGGACGGGATTGACGCCACTTGGCCCCATCAAAGGGTTGCGCAAGCGGGCCCGATAACCCCGCGCAAAAGGGACGTACGTCGTACGTCATAGTGGAGGTCATGGTCGCGGTCTCCCCCGAGTACCACAACCGCCTCCGCTACGCCTGGCGCGTCTGCTCGGTCACCAGCCTGGGGCTCGTCCTCATCGGCGTCGCGGGCAGCACGCTGAACGTCGCGCTGCCGGCGGTCGTGCGGCACTTCCACGCCGACCCGTTCCAGTCGGGCTGGATCCTCCTGTCGTTCCTCCTGGTCAACACGGCCAGCCTGGTGTTCTTCGGCCGGGTCGCCGACCTGCTGGGCAGGCGGGAGGTGTACCTGGCGGGCTTCGCGCTGTTCACCGTGGCCTCGCTGCTCGCCGGGCTGTCGCCGGACGTGTGGTTCCTGGTCGCGATGCGCGTGTTACAGGCCGTCGGCTCGGCGATGATCCTGGCCAACGGCACGGTCATCATCACCGACGCCTTCCCTCCCGACAGGCTCAGCCAGGGCATGGGCGTCTACATCGGGACGCTGTCGGTGGCGCAGCTCGCCGGCCCGACGCTCGGCGGCCTGATCGCGGAGACGGCGGGCTGGCAGTGGATCTTCTGGGTGAACGTGCCCGCCGGGCTGCTCGCGCTGGGCTGGGGCGCGATGATCCTGCGCAAGGTGCCCCGGGGGCCGAAGGAGCCGGTGGACGCGCTGGGCAACGCGCTGGTGTTCGCGGCGCTGTCGGCGGCGCTCATGGCGCTGTCGGAGGCGGGCTCGGGCGGCCTGTCGAGTCCGCTCGTGCTGGGCGGATCGGCGGTGTTCGTGGCGCTGGTGCCGCTGATCGTGCTGGTGGAGCGACGGGCCTCGCATCCGGTGCTCGACCTGCGGCTGTTCGGCGGGCGGATGCTGGCCTGCGCCAACCTGGCGTCGTTCTGCAACGCGGTGGCCCGTGCGGCGCTGATCCTGGTGGTGGCCCTGTACTTCCAGGCGGCGAGGGGCGTGGACGCCTTCACAGCCGGCCTGAGCGTCCTGCCGGTGCCGGTGGGCATGGCCCTGGCCTCGCCGATCGCGGGCTCGCTCGGGCGCAGGGTGTCGCCGTACGCGCTGTCCGTCGGCGGCTGCCTGATGAGTGCAGCGGGGCTGGCGACGCTGATGCTCACGGCGGATCCCGCCACCCCGTACTGGATCATCGGCGTCGGCCTCTTCGTCGCCGGGTGCGGCAGTGGCACGTTCCTGACGGGCAACACCACGCAGGTCATGCGCGCGCTGCCGAGCGGGAGCCTCGGGGTGGTGAACGGCTTCCGGCTCATGGTGATGAACGTCGGCATCGTCCTCAGTGTGGGCCTGTCGCTGAGCGTCCTGGCAGGGTCGGTGGGCCCCCAGCTGCGAGCGCAGGTCTACGCCGCCACCCTGGCCAGGCTCTCACCGGTGGCGGTGGACCAGCTGATGGGCGGCTTCCAGCACACGTACGCGGTGCTGTTCGCCGTCGCCCTCGCGGGCGCCGCCCTGGCCGCCCTGGCGCGTGACGCGCGACCCTAAGGCCGGCGGGCGGCGGCAAGGGTTTCGATGCCGGTGAGGACGAGGTCGACGCCGAAGGCGTCGTAGAAGCCGGGGCTCATGCCCTCGACCATCGGGCCGGCCATCTCCACCAGGTTCGGGTACCTGTCGGCCGGCAGGGACTCAAGGCCCAGGCGTTTCACCCGCACCAACTCGGCGACCTCCTCGGGGGTGCGGCCGGAGGCGAAGTGGACGGGCGCGTCGGCGATGGCGATGGCGCTCTGCAGCAGGTACTTGGAGATCAGGCAGCTCTCCTCGATGCTGAACCCGGCCTCGCGGGCCAGGCCGAGGGCCAGGTCCCAGACGACGAGGAAGCTGGGCACGGCGGCCTGGTCCACCTGCGCCAGGACGTTCTTCGCGCACGGGTAGCGGCGCAGCACCCGGATCAGCCCCTCCGCCAGGTCGCGTAGCCGGCACTGCCACGAGCGGTCGTCGGCGGGCTCGGGGGCGAAGTCGGAGATCAGGTGGTCGGCCATGCCGACGAGGAGCTGCTCCTTGTTCTTGAAGTGCCAGTAGAGGGCCATCGGCGTCACGCCCAGGTCGGTGGCCAGACGCCTGATGGTCACGGCGTCGAGCCCTTCGGTGTCGCCGATCTCCAGGGCCTGTTCCACGATCGCCTGCGCGGTCAGTTTTCCCATCACGGTTGACAACTATACGTCGTACAAGTTGAACTATACGACGTACAAGTACGACGTATAGGAGATGCTGTGGACAGGAAGTGGTGGGCGCTCACGGCCGTGACGCTCGGGACCTTCATGACGTACCTGGACAACAACGTGGGCAACGTCGCGTTGCCGACGATCCAGCGGGAGCTGCAGCTGACCGTCTCAGGGCTTGAGTGGATCGCGACCGGCTACATCCTGGTCTTCGCCGGGCTGATGCTGGTCGGCGGGCGGCTGGCCGACCTGTTCGGCGCCCGGCGGGTGTTCCTCGCGGGCCTGACGGTCTTCACGCTCTCCTCGCTCGCGGCCGGGCTGGCGACCTCGGGCGCGACGCTCATCGCGGCCCGCGCCGTGCAGGGCGTGGGCGCGGCGATGCTGACCCCCACGGCGCTCTCGCTGCTGACGCAGATCTTCCCCGACTCCGGCGAGCGCGGCAGGGCCGTGGGCATCTGGAGCGCCTCAGGCGCGTTGTCGATGGCGCTCGGCCCGGTCACGGGCGGCTTCATCAGCGAGAACCTGCACTGGGGCTGGATCTACCTGATCAACGTGCCGGTCGGGGCGGTCACGCTCGGGCTCGCGCTCTGGGCGGTACGGCCCGCGTTCGTCCGGGTACGGCACAGCCTCGACCTGCTCGGGCTGGCCACGTCCGCGCTGGCGCTGTTCGCCCTGACCTACGGGCTCATTGAGGGCGACGGCGCGGGCTGGACCTCGCCCGAGATCCTGGCCGCCTTCGGCCTCGCCGCGGCGTCCGCGCTGGCCTTCGTGCTCGTCGAGGCGCGCTCGGCCGAGCCGATGATCGACCTGTCGCTCTTCAGGGCCCGGGTGTTCAGCGGCGGCATGCTCACCACGGGCATCTGGTCGTTCGGCGTCTTCGGCATCTACTTCTTCAGCGCGCTCTGGCTGCAGAACGTCCTCCGCTTCACCCCCACCCAGGCCGGGGCCGCGTTCGTGCCGATGGCGCTGATCATGGCGGTCGTCGCGATCCTGTCGCAGCGGGTCGGCCGGCGGCTCGGCATCGGCCCGACGGTCGCGCTCGGCCTGGCGTTCATGGCCGTCGCGATCTTCATGCTCTCGGGCGTCGGCGCCGACGGCGGGTACGGCGACGTGCTGCCCTGGTTCGCGCTGTACGGCGCGGGCGCGGGGCTGCTCGTGCCGCTGACCGCCGCGATCCTCGGCGGGATGCCCCAGGGCAGGTCCGGTGTCGCCTCGGGGGTGCTGAACGTGTCGCGGGAGGTGTTCGGGCTGCTCGGCATCACGGTGCTGGGCGCAATCCTGACGTCCGGGCAGAGCGCCAGCGGCAAGCCGCCGCTGGCCGCCTTCCTGGACGCCTACCAGGTCACGCTGGTGATCGCGGCCGTGATCGTGCTGGCGGGGATCCCGGTGAGCCTCTACGCGCTGCGCGCCCGCCGTACCCCCCGCGAGACGGACGCGCCTCAGGCCGCCTCCACCGTGGTGGGCTCGGCGAACTGAGTGCGGTACAGCTCCTCGTAGCGTCCGCCGGCTGCCAGGAGCTCGGCGTGCGTGCCGCGCTCGACCACCTGGCCGTCCTCGACCACGAGGATGAGGTCGGCGGCGCGGATCGTGGACAGGCGGTGCGCGATCACCACGGCCGTCCGGCCCTGGAGCGCCTCGCCCAGCGCCTCCTGCACGGCCGCCTCCGAGGTGGAGTCGAGCGCCGCCGTGGCCTCGTCCAGGATGACCACCCTGGGCCTGGCCAGCAGCAGCCGGGCGATCGTCAGCCGCTGGCGCTCGCCGCCCGACAGCCGGTAGCCGCGCTCGCCCACGACGGTGTCGAGGCCGTCCGGCAGCGACTCGATGAGCGCGGCCAGCCTGGCCCTGCCCAGCGCGTCCCAGACCTCCTCCTCACTCGCCTCGGGCCTGGCCAGCAGCAGGTTCGCCCTGATCGTGTCGTGGAAGAGGTGGCCGTCCTGAGTGACCATGCCGAGCGTGTCGCGGATCGAGTCGGCGGTCAGGTCGCGGACGTCCACGCCGCCGAGCCGCACCGCGCCCGAGTCGACGTCGTAGAGCCGGGGCAGGAGCTGCGCGACCGTGGACTTGCCCGCCCCCGACGAGCCCACCAGGGCCACCATCTGGCCGGGCTCGGCCTTGAACGAGACCCCGTGCAGCACCTCGACCCCGCCCCGGCTGTCGAGGACGGCGACCTCCTCCAGCGAGGCCAGCGACACCTTGTCGGCCGCCGGGTAGGCGAACCGGACGTCGTCGAACTCGACCGTCACCGGGCCGTCGGGAACCGTGACCGCGTCCGGCTTCTCCTGGATGAGCGGCTTGAGGTCGAGCACCTCGAAGACCCGCTCGAAGCTGACCAGCGCGCTCATCACGTCCACCCTGGCGCTGGCCAGGGCCGTGAGCGGCGCGTACAGGCGGGTCAGCAGCAGCGCCAGCGCCACGACCGAGCCGGGTTCGAGCTGGTCGCGCAGCGCGTAGAAGCCGCCCAGGCCGTAGACGAGCGCCAGGGCCAGCGCCGACACCAAGGTCAGCGCCGTGACGAAGACCGACTGGGTCATGGCGGTGCGCACGCCGATGTCGCGCACCCGCCTGGCCCTGGCGGCGAACTCCGCCGACTCGCGGGCGGGCCTGCCGAACAGCTTCACCAGCGTCGCGCCCGGCGCGGAGAACCGCTCGGTCATCTGCGTCCCCATGGCCGCGTTGTGGTCGGCCGCCTCCCGCCTCAGCCTGGCGATCCTGGTGCCCATCCGACGGGCGGGCAGCACGAACACCGGCAGCAGCAACAGCGCGAGCAGGGTGATCTGCCAGGAGATGCCGATCATCACGGTCAGCGTCAGAACGAGGGTGACGACGTTTCCTGCCACGCTGGACAGCGTGTCGGTGAAGGCCCGCTGCGCGCCGATCACGTCGTTGTTAAGCCGGCTGACCAGCGCGCCGGTGCGGGTCCTGGTGAAGAACGCGACGGGCATCCGCTGCACGTGGTCGAAGACGGCGGTGCGCAGGTCCAGGATCAGCCCCTCGCCGAGACCCGCCGACAGCCACCGGGTCACCAGGCCGAGACCCGCCTCCGCCAGGGCCAGCCCGGCGATCAGCGCGGCGAGACCTCCGACGACGCCGAACGGCTCGCCCTTGACGATGGCGTCCACGACCCGGCCCGCGAGGACCGGCGAGACCACCGCCAGCGCGGCCATCACCACGCTTATCAGCAGGAACAGCGTCAGCCGTTTGCGATGCGGACGGGCGAAGGCCGCAACGCGACGGAGCGTCGCCCTCGACAGAGGGCGACGCTCCTTCTGGTTGTTCATCGAATAAAGCTGGTGCCAGGCGGTCATCTCCATGCTCATGGCATGGAAGCCTAGAACCTCAAGTCAACTTCAGGTCAACTACCGATCTTCTTGCCCTGGCCGTGCCAGGCCACCGCGACCGACGGGCGCGGCTGGTCGCCGTCCGGCCAGCGGCTGGCGGGCTTGTCGGGGGTCGCGCCGTCGATCTCGCCCGGGTGCTGCACCGCGACGAAGACACTGAGCTGGTCCTCGGTCACCATCGGCCCGCAGGTCTCGGCGCCGACCGGCACCGTGAGGAACTGGCGCAGGTGGCCACGCTCCTTGCCCTTCAGCGGCATCACGAACATGCCGTCGTTGCTGCCGAGCTGGTTGCCGTCGGTGGCGATCCACAGGTTGCCGTCACGGTCGAAGGCGACGTTGTCGGGGCAGGAGATCGGCGAGACCTGGGTCTTGTCGTACCCGGCGAAGTAGGTCGCGGGGTCCTTCGGGTCACCACAGACCAGCGGGAGCGACCAGGCGAACGTCGTCGCGCCCGCGTCGTCGCGCTTCTCCACCAGCTCCAGGATGTGGCCGTGCTTGTTGGACGGGCGCGGGTTGGCCTCGTCCACCTGCGCGGCGGTGCGGTTGGTGTTGTTGGTCAGCGCCACGTACACCGCGCCGTTGACCGGGTTGCGCTCCATGTCCTCGGGACGGTCCATCTTGGTCGCCCCGACCTTGTCGGCCGCGACGCGGGTGTAGACCAGCACCTCGGTGGCGGTCATCCCCTCGACGTGCGACTCATCGCCGCTGACCAGCGGGATCCACTCGCCGGAGCCGTCGAACGCGCCGTCGGACGGCAGCTTGCCCGACCCGTCGATCTCCTCCTTGGGGCTGTCGCCCGTGAACTTGGCCACGTACAGCGTGCCCTCGTCGAGCAGCGTGCGGTTGTGCCGGTCGAAGCCCTGGATGTAGCGCTTCTTCGAGACGAACTTGTAGATGTACTCGAAGCGGGAGTCGTCGCCCATGTAGACCACCAGGCGGCCGTCACGGGCCAGCGTGGTGTTGGCGGCCTCGTGCTTGAACCGGCCGAGCGCGGTGCGCTTGATCGGCGTCGCCTCGGGGTCGAACGGGTCGATCTCCACGATCCACCCGAACCTGTTGACCTCGTTCGGGTGCTTGGCCAGGTCGAAGCGCTCCTCGATCCGGTCGAACCGGCGGCTGCTCGACGGCGTGCCGCTCGGGATCGTGTAGCGGGACATGTAGGGCTTCTGCGCCGCGGGCACCTTGTCGCCGTTGACGAAGTACTGGTCGAAGTTCTCCTCGGCCGTCAGCACCGTGCCCCACGGCGTCACGCCGCCCGAGCAGTTGTTCAGCATGCCGACCGGCTTGAGCCCCGCCTGGTCGGCGGCCGTCTTGAGCAGGTCGGAGCCCGCGGCGGGGCCGCTGAACTTCATCGGCGTCTGTGCGGTGACGCGGCGGTTGTAGCGGCGGCGTCCGTCGGTGACGAGCTTCCACTGGCCGGTCTTGCCCGCCCGCTCGATCTCCACGACCGAGCCGCCGTGCGCGGCCAGCGCGATCTTGATCTGCTCCTCGGTGGCCGCCGCGCCCGTGGTGTAGCCGCGGAACATCAGGTTCTCGTCGGTGTACTCGTGGTTCACCCAGAGCAGGGCGCGGTCCTTGCCCATCGGCAGCAGGGTGACGTAGTCGCAGTTGTAGCCGAACTGCTTGGCCTGGGCCTCGGCGCTCTGGTTGGCGAAGTCGAAGGCGGGCGCGTCGGGGAGGACAGGGTCGCCCCAGCGCACCACGACGGCCTGCTCGTAGCCCTCGGGGACGGTCAGCGCGTCCTCGGTGTTCGGCGGAACCGGGGTGAAGCGGATGTTCCCGCCGCCCTTCAGGGTCTCCGCCTCCGCCGTCTCGGCCACGGGGTCGTCGGCCAGGGCCGGCACGGCCCCCGCGACACCGGCGCCCACGACGAGCGCGCCCAGCGCGCCGGCGCGCAGCACGCCGCGGCGGGACAGGGCCTCCTTGACGACGTCGCCGAAGTAGGAGTTCGCGCTGGTGTTCGCAACGTCGTGCGCACAGGCGTTGCCGCATCGGAACTGACAGGTCAGCGCGGAACGGCCGGCCTTGTGCGGGGTGGAAAGCAGTGGCAGCAGCCGGCCGGGCGTGGGGTTCGCCACAGGTCCTCCAAGTTGTGCTGTTTGCGCCGTTTGTGCGCAGTCGTTCGGCGGGGACGTTACGGTCACCGTCCAAACCGGAAGTGAACGGCGGCCTCCGGCACGGTGAACGCTTCCGGGGAGACACCAGATGGACAATGGTGAGGTGCCACCACGCAAACTCGACTTGGAGAAGGTACGGGCCGCGCTTGACGCGCAACTGGTCGCGCTGGACGAGCCGCCCTTCGACGGCCCCGCCACCACGCTGCCACGGGCGCTCGTCGCGGCCGTGCTGGCCGCCTACGACCGCGGGCTCCAGCCCGAGCGCGACGCCGCCCGGCAGGCCGTCAGGTATCTGCTCGACAGGCTCGCCACCGCCGCGCCCGGCCGGACCGTCGAGGTGCGGGTCCCGCCGTACGCCGCCGTCCAGGCCATCGCCGGGCCCCGGCACACGCGTGGCACACCCCCGAACGTCGTCGAGACCGACGGGCGCACCTGGATCGAACTGGCCCTGGGCCGCCTCACCTGGGGCGAGGCGATGGCGAAAGGCGCCGTCTCGGCCAGCGGGTCCCGGGCCGACCTCTCCGAGCACCTGCCCCTCCAGGACGATCCGACCGGCTAGCGTGGCCGGTTCATCCAGGGGAACTTCTGCTCGAAGCAGCGGTCGGCGAGCTGGCCGGGCAGTTGGCCGCACTCCTGCACCACGTTCCAGAACCAGACGGCCACGATCGCGAACAGCACCAGCGCCAGGACGCTGAGCACGATGCCGGTGATGGCGCGGCCCTTGCCCACTCCCCTGCTGACCGCGACACCGCCGAAGACGATCGACAGGATCGCGGTGATCAGACCGGTGAAGCAGACGAACACCAGGAACGGGCTCGCCACGCCCAGCACCAGGGAGGCGGTGGCGAGGCCGCTGCCGGGCCTGGGCGGCTGGTAGCCGGGCGGATACTGGCCCGCCCCGCCGGGCGGCGGGTACTGGCCGCCGCCGCCAGGCGGCACGTACTGCCCCGCACCGCCGTACTGGCCGGGCTCGCCGTACTGGCTCGGCCCGCCGTAGGGGCCCTCGCCGCCGGTCGGCGGGTACCGGCTCTCGCCGCCGGGCGGCGGGCCGTAGGGCGGTCCGCCTCCACCTGGAGGGCCGCCGTACGGACTGGAGGGCGAGGTGCCGGGGACGGCCGGCTCGCCCGGAGGCGGCTCAGGGCGCGGCTCCTGGGTACCGCCCCCGGCGCCGTAGGTGGCCTCAGGGCCGTACTCCTTGGGGCCGCCCTCGTACGGGGAGCCCGGGGCGGCCTGCTCGCCCTGTGCGGCGAACGAGGGCCTCTCGCCCTGGGTGGTCGGTTCGTACCGGGATGGCGCCGGAGCGCCGGGGCGGCCGGGTTCGGGCTCCGCGGACGTGCCCTCCCATCCCGGGTAGGGAGGCGTGGCTCCCGGGACCGGGAACACCCGGGTCTCCTCGGCGCTCGGCCGCTCGAACGCGACGGTCCGCTCGGCGTCCGGAGGGCCCTTGTCCGCACGGCCCGCCTCTGAAGGACCCGTATCCCCGCGGCCCGCCTCCGGAGGGCCCGCGCCGCCGCGGCCCGCGTCCGGCGGCATCTTGGGGCGCGGGGACTCCGAGGGCTCCGGCGTCTCCGGCGAGTCGGGCAGGTCCGGGTGGTGCGGCCCGCCGGGCCCGCCGCCCGGCCCCGGAGCCGGCCCCGGCTGCGGCGGCGGGGCAGGGCCCTCCGGGCGCGGCACGATCGGCGGGACGGGCGTGATCGGCTCCTCCGCCTTCGCGGGCGCACCAGGCCCGGACTCCGGCCCCCCGGGCGCGCCAGGCTCCCTCCCCGGCCCCTCAGGCGCCCCTGCCTCGCGTCGCCCGCCCTCCGGGGGTTCGGCCGTGGGGTGGCCGCCCGACGGCTTCTCAGGCGGCTCCTCCGTCCTCCCCTCGCCCCACCGAGGGGTGGCAGGGGTCTCCTCGGGCTCTTCGGGACGGTCCTCGCGCGGGCGGTTCGGGTCCCCAGGTGTGGTCACGTCTGCGTCTCCCGACGGGTCGGAATGCCGGATACTTCACTTTTTCTCGGAAGCGCCCGCCAAAACCCTGCGACACGGCAATCATCCGTTCACTCTTCGGTCACCAAACGTCCAAGCGAGGTCGCGGAAGCCCTGGTCGCGCAGGCCGTCCTGCCCCACAGGCGGGGAACGCCATGAGAGAGGGCCTGACGGGCCCCTGAACACCTCGCCGGTGAGATCATCCGCGGCGGATCGAACGCGGGACAGGCCCGCCCACGCCCACTGATCCGGCCCCCGGGTGTGCGAGCAGGGAAGCGGCCGACCTAGACTGAAGCACGTGCTGAAGGGCGACGGCCGGATCGGCCATGACCTGGACCCCAGTGACCGTGCACCCAAGGACGCCTGCGGTGTCTTCGGCGTCTGGGCGCCAGGCGAGGAAGTTTCCAAACTCACCTACTACGGGCTGTACGCGTTGCAGCACCGCGGCCAGGAGTCCGCTGGCATCGCGGTCAGCGAGGGCAGCCGTATCCTCGTCTACAAGGACATGGGCCTCGTCGCCCAGGTCTTCGACGAGTCCGTGCTGGGCACGCTGCGCGGCCACCTGGCGATCGGCCACTGCCGCTACTCCACCACCGGTTCCAGCGTGTGGGAGAACGCTCAGCCCACGCTGAGCTCCACCGACGTCGGCGGGCTCGCGCTGGCCCACAACGGCAACCTGATCAACACACCCGTGCTGGCGGAGCGGCTGGCACCGGGGGCCACCAGGGCGACCACCGACACCGAGGTGCTCACCACCCTGCTCGCCCAAGACCGCAGCCGGTCCGTCGAGGACTCCGCCGTCGAGCTGCTGCCGCAGGTCAAGGGCGCGTACTCGCTGGTGTTCATGGACGAGAAGACCCTCTACGCGGCCCGCGACCCGCAGGGCATCCGCCCTCTGGTGCTCGGCCGCCTGGAGCGGGGCTGGGTGGTGGCCTCCGAGACCGCCGCCCTCGACATCGTGGGCGCCACGTTCGTCCGCGAGATCGAGCCGGGCGAGCTGCTCACCATCGACGAGCGCGGCGTCCGCTCGCGCAGGTTCGCCCTGGCCGAGCCGAAGGGCTGCCTGTTCGAGTACGTCTACCTGGCCCGTCCCGACACCACGATCGCGGGCCGCGGCGTGCAGGTCACCAGGGTCGAGGTGGGCCGCGTGCTGGCCCGCGAGCACCCCGTCGAGGCCGACCTGGTCATCCCGACCCCCGAGTCGGGCACGCCCGCGGCCGTCGGCTACGCCCAGGAGAGCGGCATCCCGTACGGCCAGGGCCTGGTGAAGAACTCCTATGTCGGCCGCACCTTCATCGAGCCGTCGCAGACCATCAGACAGCTCGGGATCCGGCTCAAGCTGAACCCGCTGCGCGAGGTCGTCGCAGGCAAGCGGCTGGTGGTGGTCGACGACTCGATCGTCCGCGGCAACACCCAGCGCGCGATCGTCAAGATGCTGCGCGAGGCGGGGGCGCGCGAGGTGCACGTCCGCATCTCCTCGCCGCCCGTGTCGTGGCCGTGCTTCTACGGCATCGACTTCGCCACCAGGGCGGAGCT
The DNA here is from genome assembly GCF_040614375.1 of Nonomuraea sp. NPDC005983. Classification (NCBI taxonomy): domain Bacteria; kingdom Bacillati; phylum Actinomycetota; class Actinomycetes; order Streptosporangiales; family Streptosporangiaceae; genus Nonomuraea; species Nonomuraea sp. NPDC005983. Next base: position 70,836 of record NZ_JBEXUP010000010.1, on the reverse strand, counting down.
GATCGCGGGCTCGCTCACGGTCGAGGAGATCCGGGCCTCGCTGGGGGCCGACTCGCTCGGCTACATCTCGCTGGAGGGCCTCACCGAGGCCACCACGATCCCCGCCGACCGGCTCTGCCGGGCCTGCTTCGACGGCTCCTACCCCATCCCGATCGACCAGGACAACGTCGGCAAGTTCGTGTTGGAGAGCAAGGCGTGAGCGAGCGAAGCAATGGGCCCGGCAGCACGTACGAGGCCGCGGGCGTCGACATCGAGGCGGGCGAGCGCGCCGTCTCGCTGATGAAGGACAAGGTGGCCCGTTCGCGCCGCCCGGAGGTGGTCGACGACGCCAGCGGCTTCGCCGGCCTCTTCGACGCCTCGGCCCTGCTGCGCTACCAGCGCCCGCTGCTGGCGACGTCCACCGACGGGGTGGGCACCAAGGTCATGATCGCCCAGCGCTACGGCAAGCACGACACGATCGGCATCGACCTCGTCGGCATGGTCCTCGACGACCTCGTGGTGTGCGGGGCCGAGCCGCTGTTCATGACCGACTACATCGCCTGCGGCAAGGTGGTGCCGGAGCGGGTCGCCGAGATCGTCGGCGGCGTCGCCGAGGGCTGCCGGCTGGCGGGCGCGGCGCTGGTGGGCGGCGAGACGGCCGAGCACCCCGGCGCGATGGGGCCCGACGAGTACGACCTGGCGGGCGCGGGCACGGGCGTCGTGGAGGCGTCCGCGCTGCTGGGCCCCGACCGGGTCCGAACCGGAGACGTGGTGCTGGGGCTGGCGTCCTCGGGCGTCCACTCCAACGGCTACTCGCTGGTGCGGCACGTGCTGCGCGAGGCGTCGCTGTCGCTCGACGCCGTGCTGCCCGAGCTGGGCAGGCCGCTGGGCGAGGAGCTGCTCGAACCGACGCGCATCTACTCGCTCGACTGCCTGGAGCTGGCCCGCACGCTGGACGTGCACGCCTACGCGCACATCACCGGCGGCGGCGTCGAGGGCAACATCACCCGCTCCATGCCCGGGCATCTCGACGCGGTCCTCGACCGCTCCTCCTGGACTCCCCCGCCCGTCTTCCAGGTGCTGGCCGGCCACGGCCGCATCGCGCAGAAGGACATGGACAGGACGTTCAACCTGGGAGTCGGCATGGCCGCCGTGGTCGCCCCCGAGAGCGCCGACGAGGCGATCCGGCTGCTGGGCGCCAGGGGCCTCGACTCGTGGGTTCTCGGCGAGATCGTGCCGGGCACGGGCCAGGCCCGCTACCGCTGAGCGACGACAAAGCCCCACGGATGGTTGTCCGTGGGGCCCGACGCTTGACCGAGGGCCGGCGACGCCGGAACCTCGGCCACGTCAACCAGATGAACGGCTATCGGCGGCCGGACGTACGGTCATCGTCGTCGTCTCCGGCACCGTAGTCATCGGCGTAATCGGCATAGCGATCCGCCAGCTCGTCGTTGAGGTCGTCGGCGTCATTACTGGAGTCTCCGACCCCGAGTTCATCGCGAAGACGATCAAGATCTGTGCCACCGCTGTTGTACTTCAGCTGGCGAGCAACCTTGACCTGCTTGGCCTTTGCTCGGCCGCGCCCCATTGGCTCGACCCCCTCGTGTGGGGTCGTCCCCGACCCCTCGTCGCTAACGCACCACACACTGACGCCGCCTGACTTCGGGCGTCAGCCTATCGTTCGCCTATTACCGTACCTGTTTTGTGCCCAGCTCGGTACGTCGTATGGACGTGGGGCGTCAGTGGCCCAGCCAAATCGCCCGAATACGTCCGACTTCCGACATTCTGCGCTCGGCCAGCCTATCGGCTGCCACGGCGGGGGGAACGCCCTCGTCGGCGGCGATTGCGAAGATCTTCAGAGTCGTGTCGTAGATCTGGGCCGCCTTGGCTCTGGCGCGCTCCATGTTGAAACCCTCGATCTCGTCTGCGACCTGAATCACACCGCCGGAGTTGACCACGTAGTCGGGGGCGTACAGGATGCCGCGCTCGGCGAGCTGCTTCTCGACGCCGGGGTGGGCGAGCTGGTTGTTGGCCGCACCGCAGACGATCGACGCCTTGAGCTCGGCCACGGAGGTGTCGTTCAGCGCCCCTCCCAGGGCGCAGGGGGCGAAGACGTCGAGGTCGGAGGTGACGAGGGCGCGGGCGTCGGCGACGACGTCCACCTCGGGGTGGCGCTGGCGCACCCGCTCGACGGCCTGGGGGCTGACGTCGCACACGACGACCTCGGCGCCGTCCTCGCGCAGGAGGTCCACCAGGCGGTGGCCGACCTTGCCGACGCCCTCGACGCCCACCCGCCTGCCGTGCAGCGAAGGCGTGCCGAACACGCGCTCCGCCGCGGCGCGCATGCCCTGGAAGACGCCGAACGCGGTGAGGATCGAGCTGTCGCCGGCGCCGCCGTGCGCCAGGGTGCGGCCGGTCACGTAACGCGACTCGCGCGCGACGATGTCCATGTCCTCGCTGTAGGTGCCCACGTCACAGGCGGTGATGTAGCGCCCGCCGAGCGACTCGACGAACCTGCCGTAGGCGCGCAGCAGCGCCTCGCTCTTGTCGCGCGTGGGGTCGCCGATGATGACGGCCTTGCCGCCGCCCAGGTCGAGCCCGGCGAGCGCGTTCTTGTAGGCCATCCCCTTGGCCAGGTTGAGCACGTCGGCGAGGGCCGCCTGCTCGTTCTCGTAGGGGTAGAACCTCGTTCCCCCCAGGGCCGGGCCGAGCACGGTGTTGTGGATGGCGATGATGGCACGCAGGCCGCTCTGCTCGTCGGCGCAGAACACGACCTGCTCGTGGACGTCCTTGTGGGACGACCCGAAGACGTCGGTCACGGTAGTGACTCCCTGTCCGGTCCGCCGCCTCTTTGCGGCGGAGATCACCTATCAGCGTAGTAGCCACAACGGTGCAAGCAGGTTGTCTTCATGACACGATGCCTCCGTGCTGCCCTATGCCGCGTACCTCCGCGTCTACGAGCCGCTGACCGCGTTCCCCGAATCCGAGCGCAAGGTCTGGGCCGACTACGCCGACTCCCGTGACCGTCCGCGCCGTGCCAACGCGCTCAACGCCGAGCACGACGAGTCCGTCAGGCGCCTGCTCGGCATGCCCCCGCATCCGGCACCCGCCCAGGAGAGCCACAACGCCTATCTGCGGCGCGTAGAGGACCGTCTGTACGTGTGTCCCTGGCAGACCCGGTTGCGCTCGTGGCTGGCCTTCTCGAAGCTGCGTGGCGGCACTCCTGTGAAGCTGATGGACCGTCTCGTCCCCAAGGCGATCGCCGACCAGACGGCCGACGACTTCGACCGGCACAAGCGCAGCCAGGGCTCCTCGGCGCTGCGCACCCACATCCGCACCACCGCGTGGCACGTGCCAGCGTCCTGGTTCGTGCCGTTCGACGGGAACGAGCGCTGGCTGGTGCTCGGCTCGGCCAACCCCGGCCAGGACGTGACGACCGCTACGGGCCGCAACCTCATCTACGTGACCTCCATGGCCCAGGCCAGGCGGCGCTCGGCGCGGGCGCTGCAGGTCCTGCGCAGGCACCTGGGCGACGCGGCCGCCAACTTCGACGTCGAGGACGTGGCCCGCTGGCTGGAGGAGTTCCACCCGCACTCGCTGGTAGAACTCGACTACGGCGGCCTGGTCCACCTCATGGACGACGACGCGCTCCAGGCCGACCAGTCGGTGGCCGAGCTGGCGGCGGCCCTCACGGGTTTGGACACGGGTCAAGAAGAGCTTGCGTTCGCCATGTACCAGAGGGTCGTCCTTCGATGGAAGTCAATGCAACTTCTGGAATCTGCCAACTGAGCCCCATTGCGACCGTCTGACCTGCATGAGTAGGTCATGACTCGCGGCTACTCGCTTCTGCGAGAAGAGTAGTTTGCCGTTTTCACTGCGATACCACGAAACGTGTCGCTAGAATCACCGAGCGTGACATCGCCATGTGGGCGGGCAGTTGGGTCAAAGAAGGGCTCGCCAATCGCTCTGCGTGGCGGTATGGTCACTTCGGGTGATGCCGCATATGGTCCAGAAAAGCCGCACGCTTCGGGCCATAGGGGGACATCCGTGACACGCGCAACCGCAGTCGCCGGATCGCTACGAACGGTCCACACGGAGGAGAGGCCGCACAAATGTCAGCTCGTACACCCGAGGCCGAGCCACTGCTCACGCCCGCCGAGGTCGCGACCATGTTCAGGGTCGACCCCAAGACCGTCACCCGGTGGGCCAAGGCGGGCAAGTTGACGTCGATTCGTACACTCGGCGGTCACCGGCGCTACCGGGAGACCGAGGTTCGGGCACTGCTCGCGGGCATTCCGCAGCAGCGCTCGGAGTAATGCCGAGATCGTCACGAACCTCAGGGGGGTTGAACGGTGGGCCAGGTTCCCAAGCCCGGTCCACCTTTGTGACGACGACACGTCGCAACGGGAGCTGGCGCCGCCCGCCCGGCGCCATCCTTCCCTCCCTCAGGCCAACTGCTCCCGGGTGAGCAGTTCCAGGAGCCTGTTGACCTCGCCGTCGTAGCCGGCGGCCACCCCCAGCAACGCCACCATGTGGTCGACGAGCATCTTCTCGAGCGTCGCACGCTCGATGTCACGGTGTTCGAGCCAGTCGAGGCCCGCGGTCTCGACCGAGGCGATCCACGAGCGCAGGGTGGTGCGCAGCACCGGGCTCGGCTCCTCGACCCTCATCTGCTTCTGGATGAGGCGGAACAGGCGGCGGCGCACGCCGTCGACGATCTCTCCCACCTCGCCCGCCCGGTTGGCCGGACCACCGCGCAGCAGCGCCGCGAAGCCCGCCGCGTGCTCCTCGACGAAGTCGAAGTACCGCCTGAGCCCCGAGGCCAGCTCGTCGAGCGGCCTGCCGCCCTCCTGGGGCCGCAGCCGCGACTCCAACTGCTCCGCCGCGCTCCTCAGCGCCGCCACGTAGAGCTCCTGCTTGCCGCCGAAGTAGTGGTAGACCAGGGCCCGCGAAGCGCCTGCCGCCGAGGCCACGTCGTCGATCGAGACATCTTCGGCGTCGCGCGTGCTGAACAGCTCCAGGGCCGCCGCCATGAGCTCCTCGCGACGGCGGTCGACGCTGAGCCTGCGGCGGGCCGGTCGCGCCGTCTCGGCTGGCTTCCCGGGTGTCACACCTGCACAGTAGCCGACCCCCTACCCGATAGCGGACGTGTGACCTTCAGGTCAATATCAGCCTTCCCTAACCTGAGGCCGTACCCTGCGGGGAACTCGATCGTTTGGTGAGACAGGTGCCCATCTTCGCATCGCGGGGGAGACACATGTCAGGACCACCCGTCAACACTTCAACCATTACCGAGCTCCGCGAAGCAGACGCGGTGCCTCGGCCCCGGCCCACGATCCGCAACGTCGCCGAGCGGGCCGGCGTCTCGAAATCGCTGGTCTCGCTGGTGCTGCGCGGCTCGCCGCACGTGAGCGAGCACCGGCGCGAGGCCGTGCTCCAAGCCGCCAGGGAACTCGGCTACCGCCCCAACGCGGTGGCCCGCAGCCTCGTCGAGGGCCGCACCCACCTCGTCGGCGCGCTCGTCGCCGACCTGCACAACCCGTTCTACGCCGAGTTCCTCGACGGCTTACAGGAGAGCCTGCACGGCGACGGACTGCGCATGCTGATCGGGAACAGCCAGTGGGACCCCTCCTTCGAGGACGAGGCCGTGGAGGCCTTCCTCGAGCTCAGGGTCGACGGGCTGGTCCTGCTGGGCATCGCGCCGACCAGCGAGACCCTCATCGAGGCCACCTCCTACACCCCGACCGTCGTCGTAGGGGAACGTGACATCGAGCTCAACGGCGTCGACATCGTGGTCGACGACGACCAGCTCGGCGCCCGCCTGGCCATCGACCACCTGGTCGAGTTCGGCCACAAACGGATCGCGCACATCGAGGGCCCGCGCCCCTCACGCTGCGAGGGCTACCTCGTAGCGATGCGCAGGCACTCGCTCGCCCCGTTCATCATGGTCGAGCACGCCGAGTCGACGGAGGAGGGTGGCAGGCAGGCGGCGATGGCGCTGCTGACCCGCGACCCGAGACCCACGGCGATCTTCGCCGCCAACGACGCGGTGGCGCTCGGGGTGCTGTCGGCGGCCGGCGAGATGGGCCTGCGGGTGCCCGAGGACCTCTCGGTCGTCGGCTACGACAACACGCACCTGTCGGCCTCGCAGCACATCTCGCTCACCTCCGTCGACCAGCCCAGACGCACCATGGGACGGTCGGCGGCGGCGCTGCTCAGCGACCGTATCGGTGATCCCGCCAAGGTCGCCAGGCTGCGCCAGGTGACACCCGAACTGATCGTGCGGCGCAGCACGGGTCCGGCCTAGGAAATCCCAAGGCTGGGTCAACCCGCCCAGCCACAACACGGCACGTTGGTTTACTCATCAGGGTCATGCGGTGGTGAGGTGTGACCGGACTTTGTTCGGTCACAAGCTGATCCGGGGGGACAGTCATGCGTGATCCAGAACTGGTGTCCTGCGCCCAGCGCGCTGCGTCCGAGCTCGAACGCGCCTGGGCGCAGTGGCGCGCGTCCAGGGGCAGGAGCGGCGACACCGGGGCGGAGTCCGTGGCGAGCTACGTGGCCCACTCCCTCGACCACCCGTGGGGCCGCCCCCGTGTCGTGCTCGGGCTCGACGCCGAGGAGGCGCGGGAGCTGGCCGCGCTGCTCCAGCGGCAGGAGGTCGGCGAACGCGTCTGGTGACGGCCCGGGTTGGCGTAAGTTGGAGTTCATGCGAGCTTTCCCAGCGTCCGTCCTCGCCATCTGCGGCCTGATCGCCACCGGCTGTGGCGGCGCCGTCACCGGTGGCGCGTCGGCGGGCCGGGCCGCCGAGCCGGCCCCGGCCCCGCCCGCGCAGGCCGCTGGCGTCGCGACGGCCAAGCCTCTCGACGGCAAGGTCGTCGTCATCGACCCAGGTCACAACGGCGGGAACTACAAGAACCCGGCGGCCGTCAACCGCAAGGTCAACGTGCTGACCAAGTGGAAGCCCTGCGACACCACCGGCACCGAGACCACCGGCGGCTACACCGAGGCCGCCTTCACCTGGGACGTCTCCAACCGCCTGGTCAAGCTGCTCGAGTCGCGCGGCGCCAAGGTCACGCTGACCAGGTCGAGCAACACCGGGGTCGGCCCCTGCATCACCGAGCGGGCCGCCATCGGCAACAAGGCCAAGGCCGACGCCGCGCTCTCCGTGCACGCCGACGGCGCGCCTCCGGCCGGGCACGGCTTCCACGTGATCATGCCGAAGAAGATCAACGGTCCGGTCGACCCGGTGGTGGGCAAGTCCAGCAAACTCGGCGTGGCCGTCCGCGACTCCTTCAGGAAGGGCACCGGTCTGCCGTACTCCACCTACATCGGCAGCAAGGCCCTCGACTACCGCTCCGACCTGGGCGGGCTCAACCTCTCGACGGTGCCGAAGGTCTTCGTCGAGTGCGGCAACATGAAGAACCCCGCCGAGGCCGCCAAGTTCCAGGATCCGAAGTTCCGGCAGCGGATCGCGCTGGCGCTGGCCGACGGATTGCAGCACTATCTCGAAGCATGATTCCTCGCGCGAACCTGCACAACCCACTGTCTGGTTCCTACGAGCTGACCACGGGCGCCGCGATCTCCGGGCCCGCCGACCTGGTCGACGCCGTCCGCCTCGCGCTGCCCTTCCTCGACCTGCGTCCCGGTGATGCGGGCGCGATCGAGCTGCGGCTGGACCCCGCGCTCGGCCCGGAGGACTACCGGCTGGTCACGGGGTCGCGCGGGGTCGAGATCGCGGCGGGCGGCCGGGCGGGCGCCTTCTACGCGGGGCAGACGCTGCACCAGTCGCTGCCCGACGCGTCCTACCGGTTCACCACGCGGGAGGGGTGGATCGTTCCGGGGGCGCGGATCGAGGACTCCCCCCGCTTCTCGTGGCGCGGCCTGCACCTGGACGTCGCCCGGCACTTCTTCCCCAAGTGGGAGATCCTGCGCCTGCTCGACCTGATGGCCGTGCACAAGCTGAACCGGTTGCACCTGCACCTGGCCGACGACCAGGGCTGGCGGGTGGAGAGCCGGGCCTACCCGCTGCTGCACGAGGTGTCGTCACACCGGCCGCGCACGGCGTCCAACTACCACCGCGAGCCTGAGACCTACGACGACCTCCCGCACGGCGGCTACTACACGCTCGACGACCTGGCCGAGATCGGCGCGTACGCCCGCGCCAGGGCCGTCACGGTCGTCCCGGAGATCGACGTGCCCGGCCACGCGTCGGCCATCCTGGCGGCCTACCCGTCGCTCGGCGCCACCGGGGAGCGGCACGACGTCCTGCACCGCTGGGGCATCTCCTCGGCGATCCTGTCGCCGACTCCGCCGACCGTGGAGTTCCTGACGGCGATCTTCGACGAGCTGATCGGCGCGCTCGGCGAGACCCCGTACGTGCACATCGGCGGCGACGAGGTCGTCCTCGACCGCTGGTCCGCCTCGCCGGAGATCACCGCGTACGGCGAGTCTCTCGGCCTCGAGTCGGTGGTGGACCTCCAGGGGTGGTTCCTGAGGCGGCTCGCCGACGCGCTCGCCGAGCGCGGCTCACGCGCGGTCGTGTGGGATGAGGCGTTCGTCAGCGGCCGGCTGCGCCAGGACACCGTGGTGATGCCGTGGCGCGGCATGGGCGTCGGCCGCCGGGCCGCCGCGGCCGGGCACGACGTGGTGGCGACGCCGGTGTTCCCGCTGTACTTCGACTACGCGGAGTCCGCCTCCCCCGACGAGCCGATGGCGATCGGCGACACCATCACGGTGGCGGACGTCGCCGCGTTCGACCCCGCCCCCTCCAGCTGGACCGCCGAGGAGCGCTCCCACGTCCTCGGGGCGCAGGGGCAGCTGTGGACCGAGCGCGTCCCCGACGCCCGCACGCTCGACTACCGCGTCTGGCCGCGCGCCTGCGCGCTGGCCGAGGTGACATGGTCGGGCGGCGGCGACGACTTCGACGAGCGCCTGCGCGCCCACCTCGGGCGGCTGGACGCGCTCGGCGTGGAGTACCGCCCCCTGGAGGGGCCGCACCCGTGGCAGCGGCGACGCCCGCACCGGCCGGGCACGGTGAGTGTCGCCGATGTGATGTCCCGCCTCGACACCATGACCTACGACGCGGAGTCCACCCGCCCGAGTGTGTGACCCACCGCCTGCGCCCGGCCGGCCCTCTGACTCTCAGGAGACAGTCGGCGGCCGGTCGTGCAGGATGCGCTGGAAGAGCAGGTGGTCCTGCCAGACCCCGTTGATCGCCAGGTACCGGGGAGCCCGGCCGATCAACTCGAACCCGGCCTTCGCCAGGACCCGCTGGGAGGCCACGTTGTGCACCAGGGTGCCCGCCTGGATCCGGTGCAGGCCGAGCTGTTCGTCCGCCGCGTGCAGGACCGCCTGGACCGCCAGGGACGCGATGCCCCTGCCGTTGTACTCACCGTCGACCCAGTAGCCCAGGTTGGCGTTGCGGAACGGCCCCATGACGATGCCCGACAGGGTCATGGTGCCGATCATCCGGTCGCCGTCGACGAGGATCAAGGGGACCAGCTGGCCCAGGCGCTGGGTCTCGACCATCTCCCTGATCCGCGCCCGCTGCCCCGCCAGGGTGAAGAACTCGGGCGCGCGGCGCGGCTCCCAGGGGAGCAGGTGCTCGCGGTTGCGTTCGTAGGCCGCCAGCATCGCCTCCGCGTCGGCCTCGACGACGGGGCGCAGCAGGATGCCGTCCTTGAGCGGCGTCGCTTCTGTGATCATGGCCCCACTCTAGGGGCGGTGCGGCCGATGGCCTCGGCGACCGAGGTGAGGCCGTGCCGCCTGACCCGGCGGGCCAGCTGCCGGTGGATGCGCGAGGCCCACAGCGGGCCGCCGTAGATCCAGCCGGTGTAGCCCTGCACCAGGGTCGCGCCCGCCAGCAGGCGCTCCCAGACGTCGTCGACGTCCTCGACGCCGCCGACCGACACCAGCGTGATCTGGTCGCCCACCCGGGCGCGCAGGCGGCGCAGCACCTCCATCGAGCGCACCTTCAACGGCCGCCCCGACAGGCCGCCCGTCTCGCCGCCGTGCCTGATCGTGGTGTTGGTCGCGATGATGCCGTCGAGCCCCAGCTCCAGCGCCAGGTCGGCGACGGCGTCGACGTCCTCGTCGGCGAGGTCCGGGGCGATCTTGACGAGCAGCGGCGTGCGCCGGGGAGTGCCGTCGGCGACCTCCTTGACCGTGGCGAGCAGCGGGCGCAGCAGCTCGACCGCCTGCAGGTTGCGCAGCCCCGGCGTGTTCGGCGAGCTGACGTTGACCACCAGGTAGTCGGCGAGCGGGGCGAGCTCCTTGGCGCTGGCCGCGTAGTCGGCCGCCGCCTCGGACTCCGGCACCACCTTGGTCTTGCCGATGTTGACCCCGACCACCACCGGCACCCCGCGGACGCGGCGCAGGCGGCGCGCGGCGGCCGCGGCCCCGGCGTTGTTGAAGCCCATCCTGTTGATGATCGCCCGCTGCGACACCAGCCTGAACAGGCGCGGACGCGGGTTGCCCGGCTGGCCGTGCGCGGTGATGGTGCCGACCTCGACGTGGCCGAAGCCGAGCGCGGCGATGCCCTCGGCGCAGGCGGCGTCCTTGTCGAACCCGGCCGCGAGCCCGAGCGGCCCGGGGAAGTGCACGCCGAACGCGCTGACCCGCAGCGCCGGGTCGCGCGGCGCGAGCGCACGGTAGAGCAGCCGCTTGACCAGCGGCAGCGACGAGAGGACCGCGAAGGCCCTGACAGTGAGATGGTGCACGGCCTCGGCGTCGAAACGCCGCAAGACCTGCGAGAACACGAGGCGATACATCAGACTCAGGCTACCAAGCCGGCCTCGTGCGCGATGATCGCGGCCTGCACCCGGTTGCGCACGTCCAGCCGGGTCAGGATGGTGCTGACGTACGCCTTCACCGTGCCCTCCACGATGTGCAGCCTGCGGGCGATCTCCGCGTTCGACAGCCCGGCTCCGAGCAGGGCGAGCACCTCGCGCTCCCGCTCGGTCAGCGCCGCTACGCGGTCGCGGGCGGCGGCTCCGCGCGCCATCCGGCCGCCCGACAGCTGCGCGATGACCCGCTGGGCCACCTTCGGCGACAGGTACGCCGCGCCCTCGGCGACCGCGTGGACACCGGCGATCAGCTCGCGCGGGTCGCCCGCCTTGAGCAGGAAGCCGCCGGCTCCCACCTCCAGCGCCTTGGCGATGTAGTCGTCCTCGCCGAAGGTGGTCAGCATCACCACGGACGTGCCCGGCGCGGCCCTGCGAATCTCGGCCGCGGCCGCGAGGCCGTCGAGCTTCGGCATCCGGATGTCGAGCAGCGCGACGTCGGGGTGGTGGCTGATGGCCAGATCGACCGCCTCCCTGCCGTCGGCGGCCTCGGCGACCACGTCCAGCTCCGGGTCGGAGGCGAGGATGGCGCGGACTCCGGCGCGGATCATGGCTTCGTCGTCGGCGAGGAGTATGCGAATCACATCTCTATAGTGGCCGACGTGGCACAGGTGAAAATCTACGGGCGCCGCGACGTGTGGGCGGGCCGGCAGCGCGAGGTGTCCGACTGGCTGCACTCCTGCCTGGTGAGCGCGTGGGGGCTGCCGGAGGACAAGCGGTTCCACCGGTTCCTGCTGCTGGACGCCGACGACCTGGTCTGCCCGATGCGGAGCGAGAGCTACCTGATCATCGAGGTGATCTGCTTCACCGGCCGCAGCGACGACGCGAAGCGCGCGCTGATCCGGGCCGTCTACGAGAAATCCGGGTACGCGGCCGAAGACATCGAGATCACCATCATCGAGATGCCCAAGGTCAACTGGGGCATCCGCGGTGTCCCCGCCGACGAGCTGGCGCTGCCGTACACGGTCGAGGTATAGCCGATCCGCCGCTCCCCCGCCGACCAGCAGCAGAGGCAGCGCTGAGCGGGCGGTATGGTCCGACTCATGAGCACTCACTATGACGTCGTCGTTCTCGGCGCGGGTCCGGGGGGATACACGGCCGCGGTCCGCGCCGCCCAGCTCGGGCTGCGCACAGCGGTCATCGAGGAGAAGTACTGGGGTGGCGTCTGCCTGAACGTGGGCTGTATCCCGTCCAAGGCGCTGCTGCGTAACGCCGAGCTGGCCCACATCTTCAACAACGAGGCCAAGACCTTCGGCATCAGCGGCCAGGTCAGCTTCGACTACGGCGCGGCCTTCACGCGCAGCCGCAAGGTGGCTGACGGCCGGGTCAAGGGCGTGCACTACCTGATGAAGAAGAACGCCATCACGGAGTACGACGGCCGCGGCACCTTCCTGGACTCCAACACGATCCAGGTGAACGGCGAGACGATCACCTTCGCCAACTGCATCATCGCCACCGGTGCCTCGACCCGGTTGATCCCCGGCACGTCGCTGTCGGAGCGGGTGGTGACGTACGAGGAGCAGATCCTGTCCGACCAGCTCCCGGCCAGCATCATCATCGCGGGCGCGGGCGCGATCGGCGTGGAGTTCGCGTACGTCCTGCACAACTACGGCGTCAAGGTGACGATCGTGGAGTTCCTCGACCGCATGGTGCCGCTGGAGGACGAGGAGGTCTCGGTCGAGCTGGCCAAGCGCTACAAGCGGCTCGGCATCGAGGTTCTCACCTCGACCCGGGTGGAGAACATCGAGGACACCGGCGCCTCCGTCAAGGTGACGGTCACCCGCGACCAGCAGCAGCAGGTCCTGGAGGCCGACAAGGTGCTGCAGGCGATCGGCTTCCAGCCGCGCGTCGACGGCTACGGGCTGGAGAAGACCGGTGTCGCGCTCACCGACAGGGGCGCCATCCAGGTCGACGGCCGGGGCCGCACCAACGTGCCGCACATCTACGCCATCGGCGACGTCACGGCCAAGCTGATGCTCGCGCACGCCGCCGAGTCGATGGGCGTCATCGCCGCCGAGACCATCGCGGGTGCCGAGACCATGGAGCTGGACTTCGCGATGATCCCGCGCGCGACGTACTGCCAGCCGCAGGTGGCCAGCTTCGGCTACACCGAGGCGCAGGCCCGCGACCTGGGCTACGACGTGAAGGTGGTCAAGTTCCCGTTCACGGCGAACGGCAAGGCCCACGGCCTCGGCGACGCGGTGGGCTTCGTCAAGCTCATCAGCGACAACCAGTACGGTGAGCTGCTCGGCGGCCACCTGATCGGGCCCGAGGTCACCGAGCTGCTGCCCGAGCTGACGCTGGCGCAGCAGTGGGACCTCACCGTGCACGAGGTCGCCCGCAACGTGCACGCCCACCCGACACTCGGTGAGGCGGTCAAGGAGGCGATCCACGGCCTCGCGGGGCACATGATCAACATGTGAGCCGCCCGCGTGATCGGTACGGCGCGGGCCGTACCGATCACCGCCAGAAGTACAGCCCCGCGACCAGCAGCAGCAGGCTGATCACGGACGAGACGGTGCGCAGCGTGTTCCAGCGCGTCCAGCGGGGTGAGAACCCCTGCCACTGCACCTCCCCCGCCTCCAGCGCGTTGTTCAGTGGCACGTTGACGGCGCCCGTCACCATGAGCGCGCCCACGAAGTAGACCACTCCGGCGGCGAAGAAGGCGATGGCCGCGCCGCTCTGCCCGAGCGGCAGCACGAGCCCCCCTGCGGCGACGGACGCGACCGGGGCCAGCACGAAGGCCGACAAGAATCGCGGATTGAGGATCTTCCTGTTCATGCTGCGCATGGACTCTGCCGCCTGATCTGCGGCGACCGCGTCGAGGCCGGGCACGACGGACGTGGAGAAGGCGTGGAAGGCGCCCGCCATGAGGCCGTTCAGGACGATGGCGAGGGCAGCGGCGATCAGCGCCAGAACCGACAACATGCCCACATAATCCCCCTTATGTCCTGTCCTTGCATTGTTTTATCCGCGCGTATAACTTTATCCGCATGGATAAGAATCTCTGGCCCCTGGTCCGGGCCCTCTTCGTCGTCATGCTGGTGATCTCGGTCGCGACGCTCGCCGTCGCCGCGGTGGTCGGCGGCACCTGGGTGGTGTGGCTGCGCGGCGGGGCGGTCGCCGCCGCCTCCGCCTGGCTGGTCGCGCTCTCCGGGCAGGCCGCCGACGGCAGGCGGGCGGCCTACGTCCGTATCCGGTTCATCTCCACCATCGCGCCCCTCGGGATCATCCTGATCCTGGTCGCGCCGGACAGTGGCTATCCGCTGTGGATGAAGGTGGAGCAAGGTGTCATCGGGGTCGTCCTCGCCGCCGTCGCCGTCCTCGTCAACCGCCGGGCCGTACGGCAGGCGTTCCCCAAGCGTGGCAAGCTAGGCTGACGTGGAGATGCCCGCAAGCCGCCACGCGGCCACCGAGGCGCGCAAAGCGCAGATCGCCGCCGCCACGATCGCCGTCCTCGCCCGCCGCGGCTACGCCGCGACCACTTTCGAGGCCATCTGCGAGCAGGCGGGGCTCAGCAGCAAGCGGCTCATCTCCTACCACTTCTCCAGCAAGGACGAGCTGTTCGCGGCCGTGGCGCGGCAGGTCGTCGAGGACGCGGCGGCGTTCATGCGACCCGCGCTCGACGCGGCCGAGGGCGCCCGCGCCCAGCTCGAGGCGTACATCAGGGCGAACGTCGCGTTCATCGCCGCGCACCCCGACCACGTGCGCGCGGTGCAGCAGATCGCCTTCAACACCACGCCCGTGGGGCAGGACGAGAGCGAGGCCGCCGTCGACAGGCTGGCGCGGCTGTTCGACGACGGCCGGCGCACCGGGTCGTTCCGGCGGTTCGACTCGCGGATGATGGCCTCCGCGCTGCGCGCGGCACTCGACGCGGCGGCCGACCGGCTGGTCGACGACATGGACCCGCAGCTGTGCGCGGACGAACTCGCCGAGGCGTTCGACCGCGCGACCCGGCCCTAACGGCCTCAGAAGTCCGGGACGCCGGTGCTGTCGTTCCTCAGGGTGCCGTCGAGGGCCTGCTCAGCACGTCGCGGTCGGATGTTCTGCCAGGACGCGCCGCGCTGACCACCTCAGGCGCACGCCCCGGACCTGCCCGTTTCGGGTGTCCAGGGCGTTGCCGTGTTCATGACGCCCGGACGCCCCTGACGATCCCGTCAAGGTCCGATACGGAGGCGGTCACCACGATCCCCAGACCGACTTCCGGAGTCCACGCGAACCGTCTCGTGCGCCCGGACCCGCCGGGGTTCAGCAGCATGCCCTGCACGCCGGCGACGGTCGCGCGCTCGGGCTCGGTCCTCGACAGCCCCTGCCACCAGAGCGAGCTTCCCACCGCCCCGCCACGCTGGACGGAGACGGCGACGGCGCCCTCGTTCCAGCGCTGGGTCGTGGCGCGCCAACCGGGCCCCATGGTGATCTCGGCGAGGTCGCGCTTGAGCGCCGGACGGGGGAAGGAGATCCCGATCCCGTCGACGGACTCGCCCTGGCGTTCCGGACGCGGCCTGATCCCGTCGACGATCCGTGCCAGCTCGCCATCGGGCAGGCTCCCTGCCGACACCCGGACGCCGATCCCGGGCTTGACCAGCCAGAGCATCATCCGGTCGCCCTGTCCGGTGACCCCTTCATAGGCCGGGGAGCCCTGCACCGAGGTACGGCGTACCGTGCGCGGCGGCCGGTCCGGTGATCCGGCGGCGCGCAGCCGGTCGAGCGTCGCCGCCGTCCGGCCGTACACGACCTCGACCTCGACCCGCTGGCCTGACTCACCCTGCCAGGACCTGCTGAGGATGCCGTCCCGCTGGTCGATCACGCCCGCTGCTTCCAGATCGTGCGGCAGGTAAGCGACGAGCATGCCTGCGAAGAAGGGGGACGCGACGACGCGCAGCCCGCCGGCGATCCGGTCTCGCTCCTGTTTCAGGTCCGGCGACACCGCCACCTTGAGAATCAGACCGCTGTCGGCGACCCAGTACAAGGAGGTTCCGTCGCCTGACAGCACCGGGGCGTCGAGGGTGCGGGGCTCGACCGGTGAGTCCACGATGTTCAGCGCGAGGATGTCCATGGAGTCATTGACGGCGGTGCCCGCCCGGTAGGCCGAGACCTGCACGAATCGGGGTCCGTCCTGCCATCTGAGCGCCGTGCCGCGTAGCCCCCCTTCCCGCACCCGCAGGCGCTGCGGCCTGCCCATGCCCTCGGGGAGGTAGCCGATCCGCACTCCGTCCAGCGTCTCCAGGGACGAGGCGACCTGGTCGGGCTCCGACGCCGCCAGGTACGCGGGCACGCCCCCCAGGGCCACCAGCACGGCGGCCACGGCGACCACCACCAGCCTGCGCTGCCTGGTCCGCCGCGTCGTCCGGGCCGTCACCCGCGCGGCCAGGTCCGGCGCCGCCCGCAGTGACCGGGTCTCTTCGCTCATCGCCTGGCGCAGCATGCTCTCAAGATCCGACACTGTGCACCACGTCCTCGCCGAGTAGCGTCCGCAGCCGAGCCAGCGCCTTCGAGGTCTGGCTCTTGACCGTCCCGACCGAGCAACCGAGCGTCTTCGCAGCCTGGGCCTCGGTCATGTCTTCCCAGAACCTGAGCACCAGCACGGCCCGCTGCCGCGGCGCCAACGCCCGCAGACCGTCCATGAGGACGTGCCGCAGCTCGACGTCCTCCCGCGCGGCAGGCCGTTCGGGCGGCGTGTGCGTCGGGATCAACCGCATGATGGCGCGACGCCGGGCTCTGCTGATCGCGAGGTTCACGATGATCCGCCGGATGTAGGGCTCGGGATCGTCACCCCGCCCCAGCCTGTCCCAGTGACGGTACGCGCGCTCCAGCGCGCTCTGCAGGACGTCTTCCGCTTCGCCCGGCGAGCCGCACGTCAGGTGCGCGGTCCGTAACAGGCTCGTCCCCCGGGCGGCCACGAACTCCGCGAACTCGTCTACGCCCGACGTCATGGCATGCCCTCGGAAGTCATGACCTCACACACGCTCGGCGCGCCGCAAAGGTTGCCTCCGCCCGGCACCGAGAATGCTTGACAAAATTTTTTGTCGGTGAGAGGGTCATTCTCACAACGCCCGATGGAGGAAGAGATGACCACCTTGAACGTTCCCGGCGCCACCCTCTACTACGAGGTCCAGGGCAGCGGCCCCGTGCTGTTGATGATCCCCGGCGGCCCCACCGACGCCGGTATCTTCGCCGGCCTGGCCGCGACCCTGGCCGACCGGTACACGGTCGTCGCGTACGACCCGCGCGGCAACTCGCGCAGCGTCCCCGAGGACCCGTCCAAGGACCAGGACATCGACGTGCACGGCAACGACGCCGCGGCCCTCATCGCCGCCCTCACCAGCGAGCCCGCGTACGTCCTCGGCAGCAGCGGCGGCGCCCAGATCGGGCTCAACCTGGCCGCCAGGCACCCGGAGCGCGTCCGCACCCTGGTCGCCCACGAGCCGCCCTGCACCCAGCTGCTCCCTGACGCCGCCGAGAGGCTCGCCGCCTCGGAGGAGGTCTACCATACCTACCGCAGCCAGGGCGTCGAGGCCGGGATGAAGGCGTTCGAGAAGTCCATCGGCATGGACTCCACCGACCTGGAGCAGCCGCAGTTCGAGCCGACCCCCGAGATGCTGGAGGGCTGGGCCCGCATCGGCGGCAACCTCGAGTTCTTCCTGGCCCACGGCCTCCGCCCGATCAGCGCCTACACCCCGGACGTCAAGACGCTGCAGGAGGGCGCGCCCAGCATCGTCGTGGGCATCGGCCAGACCTCGTCCGGCAGCCAGATCGCCTACCGCTCGGCCGTCGCACTGGCGGAGCGGCTCGGCACCGAGCCGGTGACCTTTCCTGGCGACCACGGCGGCTACGGCGCCCACCCCGGCGAGTTCGCCGACGTCCTGCACCAGACCTTCACGTCCTGAGCAGGCTGGTCGACGCCGCCCCAGGTCGAGGCGCGGACGGGCCTGAGCGACGAGGCCTGGGACGCGTCCCGCAACCCCTACCTGGACAAGCTCATCACCCCCGACCGCTTCCCGATCACGACCCGCATGCACGCCGCCGGAGTCTTCGACAGCCCACTGGACGTCTTCGACTTCGGCCTCCAGCGCCTCCTCGACGGAGTGGAGGCCACCCTGGCGTCCCGCCGCGCACAGTGATCTTTCCTCCCGAACCCCCAAGAGGGACGGCCTCCCGCCGCTGGGGAGAGCACGGTGTACCCGCGCCGGGAGGCTGGGACGCTGCGGGTGATGGCGCCAGCTGAAGCCGGCCCATCAGCGGTTCTCCGGACGGCTCTGGCTTTCCAGCAGTTCGAGGCCGAACCAGGGGCGGTCCAGCAGGCCCTCACCGCCGTCGCCGTCGATCAGCGCGTACAGGGCACGCAGGTCGTCAGGGAGCATTCGCGATCATGCAGGGGCGCTACCGGGCGACGTACTCGGCCAGGATCTTGGCGGCGCCCCGCGGATCGTCCACGGAGTGCCGTTTGTTCGCGTGCTGCCAGGAGTAGAAGGCTCCGCCGTACCCGACGAAGACCCACACCGGCAGGCCGGGTTCAGGGCGGCGCACCATGAGGGCGCTGTTGTTGTCGCGCAGCTCGGCGTGGACGCCGAGCTCCGCGAGGTGGTCGCGGAGCCGTACCAGGTTGCGCTCCTCGTCGAACTGCGCCATGGCCGCCGCGGTGGCAGCCGTCATCCGGTTCACCCTTCACTCCTTCGGCCTGGCCGCCTGCGCCGGCGTCCATCTCGTCCTGGCCCTGTCGTCCTGGCCTTGTCGTCCTGGCACTGCGCGTGGACGTAGAGGTCAGGAGCGCAGGAACACATGCAGGATCTCGTTGAAGCGGTCCGGTTCCTCGCTGAACGGGGCGTGGCCGCTGTTGTCGAAGCGGGCCACCTGCGCCTGCGGCAACTGCTCGGCCAGCCAGTCGTCGAGCTTGCCTGGGAAGATCTTGCTGCGCGCGCCGTACATCAGCAGCGTCGGCACCGACACCGAGGGCAGCACCGGGCGGAGGTCGGCGTAGGCCATGTCGTACCAGATCGACAGGGCCGCCGAGGTGCTCATCTTGGTGGTCTCCGCGTAGACCGCGTCGATGACCTCGTCCGGCGGCGTCTCGGCGAAGCACGCGGCGATGAACGGCTTGACCACGCTCGGCCGCGCGTAACGCACGCCCTGGGTGAAGACGGCGAGGTCGGTCGTGGAGTAGCCGCCGAGCAGCGGGAACTCCCAGTCGTCCGCGTCGAGGAACCGCGGCGACTGGTCGACGAACACCGCCGAGCGCACCAGGTCGCAGCCGAACTGCTGCACGTAGGACAGGATGACGGCGGTGCCCATCGACCACCCCACCAGGCACACGTCTGTCACCTGCAGGTGTGTCAGCAGGGTGCGCACGTCGCGGGCGTACTGGGCGAGCGTGTGGCCGTCGTCGGTCTTCCCGGACAGCCCGTGTCCGCGCAGGTCCACCGTGATGACCCGGTTGGCCTCGGCGAGCGTGCCCACGTTCTGCTGCCAGAAGGTGCTGTTCATCGTCCATCCGTGGATGAGCAGCACAGCGGGCCCCGAACCGTGGTCCTCGTAGTACATCGGCACACCGTCCGGCAGTTCCAGGTACGGCATCTCGTCCTCCCCGCGCAGTCGACAACGTCCAGCCGTAACGACTATCGGCGGTGCGGTACCGGCCGTCCAAGAGCTACGAATGCGTTGCAAAGGGGTTGCAGTCGGTATCAACTTCTTCAGTTTCGCGCAGGGCCAGGCGGGCGATGGCCAGCGCGTCGATCGGGTCGGACTTCGCCGTCACGCCGGTTTCATCGGCCGGGACCCTCGAGCTCGCCAGTCGAGGCCTTGCGTCAAGATTTTAGAAAATATAGATTCGAATCATGATGCGTGGAAGTGCCCCTGTGGTCAGCGTCCAGCACGGCCTGCTCCGTGGCGTCGCCGACCGTGGCACGTTCTTCTTCGGCGGTGTGCCGTATGCGACCGCCCCCGTCGGGCCTCATCGGTTCCGGCCGCCCGCCCCGCCGGCGCGCTGGGACGGCGAGCGTCCTGCCCTGACTCCTGGACCCGCGGCTCCGCAGGTCAGGTGCTACGGCGTGATCGGCCAGGTCTTCGGCACCGTGCTCCCCCAAGGCGAGGACTGCCTGTCCCTGACCGTGCGCACTCCTGAGCTGGGCCGGGCCGGGCTGCCCGTCCTGGTGTGGTTGCACGGCGGCGGGTTCGCCCTGGGCTCGGGAGGCGAACCCCTCTATCAGGGGGGCGCCTTCGCCCGTGACGGCGTGGTGGAGGTGTCGGTCACCCATCGGCTCGGGGTGGACGGCTACGCCGTACTCGATGACCCGGCGGGCCGGGTCGTCAACCTGGGGCTGCAGGACCAGTTGGCCGCCCTCACCTGGGTCGTCGACAACATCGAACGCTTCGGCGGAGACCCGGCACGGATCACGCTGGCGGGGCAGTCGGCAGGTGGTATGGCCGTGGCCTGCCTGCTGTCGTCTCCGCGCGCCGCGGGCCTGATCCACCGCGCGATCATCCAGTCACCGACGGCACCGCTGGCCGTACCACATGGCACCGCGTCGCGGATCACTGATCAGCTCGCTGAACTGCTGGGCATTCCGGGGCACGACGTGGCGGCCCTGGACGGTGTGCCGCGCGAGAAGCTGCTCGACGCGCAGGGCATGCTCTGCGACGAGGCGTTCGTGAGCCGCGACGCCGGGCGTTTCGGTGAGGCAGCGGCGGCGGGGATGGCCTTCATGCCGGTGATCGACGGCGATCTGCTCCCCGAGGACCCGCTCACCGCCCTGGCCGCGGGCGCCGCGCGGGGGGTGTCCTTGCTGGTGGGCAGCAACCGCGAGGAGACGCTGCTCATGTTGTCGGACGGCCAGGCGCTGAACGAGCTCGGCCTGCCCGAAGCGGTCCTCGCGGCCTATCGGGGGCGCCGTCCTGGCGCGTCTGACTTGGAGCTGGCCATCGAGATCACGACCGACGCCGGCTTCCGGCTCCCCGCGCAGGCCGTGGCGGACGCGCAGACTCCGCACGCGGAGGTGTTCACGTACCTGTTCGACAAGCCGGGGGCGAGGCACGGCGACGAGCTTCCGTACACCTTCGGCGCCGCGGAATCCGACCTGGCCGCCGCCGTTCACGGCGCCTGGGTCTCCTTCATCACGCACGGCCGACCCGAACATCCGGCTCTCCCGACCGATCTACTCTTTCCCGGAGGTACGACATGACGACCCAGGACATCATCGAGCGACTCCAGATCCTCGAGGACCGCGAAGCGATCCGCGACGTGCTCTACAAGTACGCCAGAGGAGCCGACCGGTGCGATCTGGAACTGTTCAAGTCCTGTTACTGGCCGGACGCCACCGACTATCACTGGTTCTTCAACGGCAACGCCCACGCTTTCGCCGACTACGTGATCCCGCTGCTGGCGCAGATCGACAACTCCCAGCACTCGATCACCAACCCCATCATCGAGCTGGACGGCGATCGGGCCTTCGTGGAATGCCAGTGGTACGTCCTGCACCACATGGAGCTGGCGGACGGCTCGGGCCGCTACGTCGACCAGCAGCTCGAGGGCCGCTACGTCGACGTGTTCGAACGGCGCGACGGCGTGTGGAAGATCCTGCACCGCCACACGGTCACCGAGGCAGGCCGCGAGTTCGTGGTCCCCGGCCTGTACCAGGGGGTTCCCGACGAGCTGCCCATGCTGGGGAAGCGGGCGCCGCACGACGTCGTCTACGCGAACATGGCCATCCTCGACATCGACCTCATCAAGATCGACGGCATGGACCTCTGGGAGCAGGCGCGGGCCCGCCACCGCCGCGAGGATGTAAGTTCAGGTGCCTGACATCGCGATCGGCCGGCCACCGCTGACCCGTTCGGAGTGGGTCGACCGTCAGCTGCGCGAGGCGATCCTCTCCGGCGAGCTCAAGCCGGGCGAACGGCTGCTGACGGCGGCGCTGACGGAGCGGTTCTCGGTCAGCCCGAGCCCGCTGCGCGAGGCGCTGGCCAGGCTGTCAGGTGAGGGGCTGGTCAGCGTCTCCCCTCAGCGTGGGGCGAGGGTGACGCCGCTCTCCCTGCGCGCGTGCCGGGAGCTGCACGAGCTGCTCTCCGTCAATGCGCCGTACGCGCTCGAGCTCGCGATCGCCGCCCGTGGCACCGAGTGGGAGACGGCGGTGGGCGAGGCGGCCACCGCCTTCGAGGAGGTCTGGTCCTCCCCCGCCGCGCCACCGGACGCGGAGCGCGCGTTCGTGCGCCTGCACCTGACATTGGTGTCCGCCTGCGGATCGTCCTGGATGTTGCGGATCATGCGGACCCTGATCGAGAACTCCGGACGGTACCGCGTCGCCTGCCTCGAACACACCACCAAGGAGCCGTTCGCCGCCGACCAGCGCGAGCTGGTCCGAGCGTGCCTGTCCGGCGACGCCGCGGGCGCCCGTGCGGCCCAGCTCGCCACTTACGCGCGTACGGTCACCGTGACCGAGCAGCTGGTCGAGCGCGGCCTGCTCGAGGTGGAGGAGGCGAGCGATGGCTGACATCCAGGTACCGCCGATGACGGGCATGACCGTGCCCGGTTGCCTGCGCCACTTCGCGGCGGCCACCCCGGACGCCCTGTTCGTCGGCGAGCCCGGCGGCGTGGCGCTGAGCTACGCGGACGCGCTCGAAGAGGTGCTCGCCGTGGCCTCGGGCCTGCGTGCGTCGGGCGTCGGCGCGGGCGACCGGGTGCACCTGCACCTGCCCAACAGCGCCGCGTTCATGGTGCACCTGCTCGCGATCGGCGAGGTCGGGGCGGTAGCCGTACCGACCAACCCCGAATCGAGCAGTGACGAGCTGGCCTACATCCTGTCGCACAGCGGCTGTGTCCTGTCGGTCAGCGGGCCGCTCGGTAAGCAGGCCGTCGCGGACGCTCGCGATCTCTGCCCCGACCTGCGGGACATCTGCGGCCCTCAGGACCTGGCGGCGCTCGGCCGCGACCGCCGAACGGCGGGGCCGGCTCCGCACGGGCTCGACCCGATCGCCGTCCTCTACACCTCAGGCACGACAGGCTGGCCGAAAGGCGTCGTCGTCACGCACGCGAACCTGCTCGTCGCCGGCGAGGTCGTCGCCGGGCACCTGCGCCTGCGACCACGGGATCGATGGCTCGTCACACTGCCGCTCTCCCACGGCAACGCCCTGTTCTATTCGGCGATGTCCGCGCTGGTGACCGGCGCGTCCCTGGTCGTGTCGGACGGGCTCGACCCGGCGGGCTGGGTGGATCTGGCGCGAGCCCACGAGATCACCGTGACCAGCTTCTTCGCGGCCGGCCTCCGTAGCGTGCTCGCCACGTCCGAGCGCGTGGCCGACCGCGACCATCAGATCAGGGCCGCCATCTTCGCCCAGCCGCTGACGGACGCGCAGCTGACCCGCTTCGAGGAGCGGTTCGGCCTTCCCCTGCTGCAGATCTACGGCATGACGGAGACCGTCGCCCCGCCGCTGATGAATCCTCTGTACGGTGTGCGGCGAAACAGCACCGTGGGGCTGCCCGTGCTCGGCTACCCGGTCAGGGTCGTCGCGCAGGACGGCGGGGACTCGCTCTCCGGCGAGCTTCTCGTGCGCGGCACTCCCGGAGTGACGCTCATGGCCGGCTACTACAACGCGCCGAACCTCACCGAGCAGACCGTCGTCGACGGCTGGCTGCACACCGGCGACGTGGTGCGCGTGGAGCCCGACGGCTACGTGAGCTTCCTCGACAGGGCGGGCGACATCCTCAAACCCGACATCGAGAACGTCTCCACCGGGGAGATCGAGCGGGTGCTGTGCGAGCACCCATCGGTGCTCGAAGCCGCCGTTACCGGGGCCGCCGACGAGGACGGCGAGCAGCGGGTGGTGGCCTTCGTGGTGATCCGGCCCGGCCAGGACGTCACGACCGACGAACTGCTCGACCTGTGCATCACGCAGCTCTCCCCCTTCAAGGTACCGCGGGAGTTGCACCTGGTCGACGACCTGCCGCGCTCGGCCACGGGCAGGGTGCGCAGGTCCGCCCTGGGCGGCGGCCGATGAGCGCCCTGCTCCCCTTCGGCCGCCAGACCGTAGGGTCGCTGCTGGTCGAACGGGCGGCAGCGACGCCGCACGCGCCGTTCCTCACCTTCGACGACGGCGACGCGACCTTCGACTATGCCGACACCGTGAGGCTCGCGGAGCGGGGAGCCGCCGTACTCGCCGGTGCGGGCGTCGGCAGGGGCGACCGGGTCGCCCTCGTGCTGGACAACCGGCCGGAGTTCCTTGCCTGCTGGTTCGGCGCCGCCATGATCGGCGCGGTCATCGTGCCGACCGGCCCGCAAACGAGTGCGGAGGAACTGCGGCACATCGTCGGGCACGCGCGCTGCCGCGTCGTGGTGTGCACGCCAGACCTCGGCGGCCTCGTCACGACTGATGACGTGGTGCTGGTCACGACCGGAAGCGACTTCGACACCCGCGCAGCCGCTCCCGCGCCACCGGCCGACCCGGCGGTCTCCCCGCTCGATCCGCTCGCGATCCTGTATACCTCGGGGACCACCAGCCGGCCCAAAGGCGTGGTCGTCACCCATGCCAACTATCTGGTCGCCGGGGAGGTCGTCGCGGGCCGGCTCCGGATGCGGCCCGATGACCGCTGGCTGGTGGTGCTGCCGCTGTTCCACGCGAACGCGCAGTACTACTGCGTCATGTCGGCGATGGTCACCGGTGCCTCGGTGGCGGTGGCCCACCGCTTCTCCGCATCGGGGTGGCCGCTGCAGGCGCGCCGGCACCGGGCGAGTTTGGCCAGCCTGTTCGCCGCGCCCATTCGGATGATCCTCGCGCAGCCTCCGCGCCCCGACGACGCCGGCAACCGGCTGCGCGCCACCCTGTTCGCGCAGAACCTCACCGCGGACCAGCTGGCAGCGTTCGAGGAGCGCTTCGGCTGCCCGCTGGTGCAGATCTACGGCATGACGGAGACCGTCGCGCCACCACTGATGAACGCGCTGTACGGCAGGCGCGACAACATGACGATCGGCCGCCCCTCCCTGCCGACGGGAGTCCGAATCGTGTCCGATGAGCTGTGGGTCCCGGGCCGCCCGGGGGTCACGCTGATGTCCGGCTACCTCGACGACCAGGCGGCGACCGACGCCGCGCTGCGCGATGGCTGGCTGCGCACCGGCGACGTGATCGGCCTCCAACCGGACGGGCTGATCGCCTTCCGCGACCGAGCCAAGGACATGATCAAAAGGTCCGGGGAGAACGTCGCGGCGGCGGAGGTGGAGCGGGTGGTCAACGAGCATCCCCTGGTCTTCGAGTCCGCCGCCGTCGGCGTGCCCGACCCGATCCGTGATGAAGCGATCAAGGTCTACGTCGTACTCGAGCCCGGAGCCGAGCTCGGCGAAGGAGAGCTCATCGCCTTCTGCGCCGCACGTCTGACCTCCTTCAAAGTCCCCGGCCAGATCCGATTCATCGACGCGCTGCCTCGCACCTCCGTCGGCAAGGTACGCAAACACCTGCTGAAAACCATCGACGACACGTGACTCTCGCTGAGAGCACACGACCACGCGAGTACCCGCCACCAGGTCGTGCAGTTCTACGCCCAGGTGGACGACACGCCCACCAACCGGGCGCCGCACGACCAGGTGGCGGCGCCGCGCCGGGTGCGGGAGAGTGTCGCGGCGATCGGCTGACGAGCTGACCAGCCGCGCGTCGTGTCCTTCCGGAGATGACACGCGGATCCGGTCTGACGGGATCAGCCGATCGTGTCGGTGACGACGTCGTCGGTGTTC
Organism: Nonomuraea sp. NPDC005983; assembly: GCF_040614375.1. Lineage (NCBI taxonomy): Bacteria > Bacillati > Actinomycetota > Actinomycetes > Streptosporangiales > Streptosporangiaceae > Nonomuraea > Nonomuraea sp. NPDC005983. Next base: position 45,302 of record NZ_JBEXUP010000010.1, on the reverse strand, counting down.
ACGCCCCACACCTCGTCGTCCTCATGCAGCCAGGTGTCCGCTTGGGGGCCCTCCTTCTCCTGGCCGCCCGTTCCGCCCGTGGGCATGAACGGCATGCCTGCGCCGGTCGAGGCGGTGGCCGGAGCGCCGTTCATCGTCGCCGGGACTACCGCGGTCGTGCTTCCCGATCCGATGCCCGTACCACTACCAGGGGAGGTGCTCGGGCTGACGGACTGGTTCGGGCTGGTGGGCAGGTAGGCGGCTGTTGTGTCCGCGGTGGCGGGGCTGTGGAAGCCTTCCAGCTCGGTGCGTGAGCCGGGGCCTGAGTCGATGGGCTGGTTCAGGCCGGGATCGTGCAGGCCGGGTGTCTGGTCGTCCGAACCGCGGGCAGAGGAGTTCAGACTTGGGGTGGGATCGACGCGAGCCGAATCCTTGGCATTCGAGTTATCGGTGCTCGGGTCGGCGCCGGACGATGGGATGCCCGGCTTCTGGCCGTCTCCGGGGCCGGGACCGGGTATGTCCTGATCCTTGGGCGTTTCGGGCGTGTTGGGGCGGTCGTGGTCCCAGGAGCTAAGGTCCGTGCCACCTGAATCGCCGCCCGGTGCGACCGAGTAGGGGCTCGTGGCGCCGCCGAACGGGGTCTCGCCGACGGGGTACCTGACGGTCTTGGGCTGCTCTTGCGGTTTCACCGGGTAGGCGATGGCGGGCAGTTCCTTCTCCACCGTGTCGGGGAAGCCGTCGTAGATCGCCTTGAGGTCGTTGCTGAACGCCTCCAGGTGCTGTCCTGCCAGCTCATCGCGGGAACGAAACAACCCCGCCCATTCCACGCTGTGTTCGCCTGGATGCAGGACTCCGTTGAAGGTGTAGCCCCCAAGCTTGGAGTCTTTTGTCCAGAGGGGATTGCCCTTCTGCTCCGGGAGTTCGCCCTCGAGGAACTCCTGGTGAATGCGCACCACTCGCGCGAGGGTCTGGAGCGGGCGCCCCATCGCGTTCAGCTTGGCAGAGAGTTCGTGAAGTGCCAGATATAGGGTTCGCAAGGCCTTCTGCGCCTCCACGGAGGCCTTACCCTCCCACACCTTGGCGAGCGCCTCGGCCTGCTGCCCCAGCGCCGACTGGGCATCGGCGACCACCGAACAGGCATCCATATATGCGGCACCGGCATTCTCGATGTTCTTGACGCTGATGCCCTTGATGAAGTCCTTTACTTCCTCCGCCTTACGATCCTCGGCATCGACCGTCCAATCGCCTTCGCGGAATGGCTTGATCCAGTAGATCTTTCTGTTCTTCTCGGCCATGCGGATCACGCTTCGATCGTGTTGGCGTCGCCGGCATCCCGGTAATTGCCCGCACCGGCGTCGACCAACGCAATGGCCTTGTCGAAGGCCTTCTGGACCTCCTCATAGACTGCGATGAGTTCCTGGTGGCCGGTCTCCACCGCCTTGGCGAAGATGCGGCCACCCTCCCACCGGGCGACACTCTGCAGCTGCGACCTCAACTCATCCAGCGATGTGTACGAACGAAGATCCTCGATGGAGCCCCGGCCTGCGGTCACGCCACTGTCCTTGACATCGCCGCCCGTGCCATCGAAGCGCCCTATGACTCCTCTCAGGGCACGGGCACATCCCGCGATCGCCTTTTCGTTGTAGGTGACGCCGTCTCGCTCCGCGTCCAGGCCCGGCCAGTCGTCTTCGAGACTCCTGAGCATCGATGGCACTATCCTCGCCCTCCTCTACGCGCCCCGTGACACAGCCGAATTCATCGGTGCCGAATCAGCCTGAGGCTACTCGGCGCACTTCCACCCGGCTTGCTCGGCATCCTTGTTCTCCTTGCCGAGCCCCTTGATGTCGTCCATTGATTTGAGAGACCCGTCCACGTAATCTTGCAGGCTCTTCTTGTCTGCATACTTCAACGCCACATCCGCCATGCACGAAATCGCCGCGTCGGGCACGCCCTTGACGTCCGGCTCGGTCTTCATCTTTTCGACAAGGCTCGCCTTGTCCACGCCACTGGCGGCGCTATCACCCTTCTCGCTGCCGCCGCAGGCGGCGAGACCGAGGGCCATGACCATTACCACGAACCCGGCCGCGGAGGTACGAATAACGCTGGAGAAGCGCATGACAAAGCCTTTCATGACTATTTACTGGAATCGCCGTCTCAGATTTCCACGCCGGACCTGACACTGCGTATGAGCATGCCGCAACTCGCCTTTGATCGACGCGGAATGACCGCGAGAATATCACTCTGAATAAAGGCTCTGGTGACAAGGCATAATTTGCAATGATGGTGTCCTTCTTCGGCTCAGGGGGTTGTGGCGTGGCCTGCGGCACCACCGCCCGCACCCGTGACGACCGCACGGGCGCGTACACCGGTGCCCGCCGTGGCGAACTCCTCCACCTCTGGTGGGTCGTGGCAGGCGGCGCGATCAGGCTTCTACCTCAGCCGGCGACGGCCTCGGCTCACGGCGGTCATCCCGGGGCCGAGGCCCCACCGGAGGCATCAAAGACAGCAGGGCGAATTGATCCACAGGCCATGGCGGGAGTGGATAGAGTGATCTTTCCTGACCGAACCGGACTTTCTGCTCACCACGCAAGCGTCTTACGACGCCATGGCCTCGGAGTACGAGGAATGGAACGCAGACGATCATGGACGACTCGACGCGACGACTGGCCCGCGCCCGCGAGGACGCGCTGAGTGGCCGCCGAACAGCGCAGGTACGCCCTGAGGTACGGGCGTCCTGGAACCGTGCCCGACTCCAGGGGGTGCACCCCGACCGGTCCCTGCCGCCCGTCGAACTGGCGGACGACAGGGTGCGCGGGCTGCGGCACGCCCACCCGCTGGCCGCGGTCTGGCCCACGCTGCTCGGCACGCTGAGCGCCGCGGCGTCCGAGCCCGGCCACCTGGTCTTCGTCAGCGACGCGGCCGGACACCTCCTCTGGGTCGTCGGCGACCGTCCGACGCGGAAGCTCGCCGAGCGGGCGAACCTGGTGCCGGGCGCGCTGTGGAGCGAGAGCCAGGCCGGCACCAGCGGGGTCGGGACGGCGCTCGCGCTGCGCCGGCCGTTCCAGGTGCGCGGCCGGGAGCACTTCCTGTCCGTCGCGGTGGAGTTCACCTGCTCCGCCGCACCCATCCGCAACCCGGTCACCGGCGAGACGGTCGGCGCCGTCGACGTGACGTGCCCCGCCCCCGTCGCGAACTCGCTGTCGCTCTCCCTGGTCGCCGCGGCCGCTCAGCTGGCCGAAGCGCAGCTCGGCGAGCAGACCCGGCGGCACGACGAGCAGATGCGCATGCGCTACGTAGACCGCGTCATGCGCCGCAGGGGAATCCAGAGCGCGCTGGTGAGCCCCGACGGCCGCGTGCTGCACGCCTCGCCGCACGGCTGGCTGCCGCAGCGCTGGCCGTCGCCGCCCCGGGAGGGGCCCGCGACGCTGCCCGACGGGCGCCAGGTGCTGTTCGAGCGCCTGTCCTCGGCCGGCCCCTTCGCGGTGCACTACGTCGACGGCGGGGACGGCACCGGCGAGACCCTGCACCTACGCGCCCTGGGCCGTGATCGCGCACTGGTCGAGCTCAACGGCGCGACCCACGAGCTCAGTTCCCGGCACAGCGAGCTCGTCGTGCTGCTCGCGGCCCATCCGGCCGGGCTGCCGGCCGACACGCTCGCCCGCGAGGCGTACGGGCCGGGCGGCAAGACGGTCACCGTCCGCGCCGAGATGACCCGGCTGCGCCGCGTCCTCGGGCACCGCCTGGGCTCCGACCCGTACCGGCTGCTCGGGCCGACGTCCGCGGACTTCCTCGCCCTGGACGAGGACCTGCCCGCCACGGGAGTCGGCGAACTGCTCGACCGCTACCCGGGCCCCCTGCTGCCGTCGTCACGTTCGGAGGGGGTCGCGGCGCTGCGCGAGCGGCTGCATCACAGGCTGCGCGGGAAGCTGCTCTCCGACGGCGACGCCGACGCCCTCACACGCTGGGTCACCTCCCCGCACGGGCGCGACGACACGCTCGCCCTCCAGGCCCTGCGATCCCGCCCCCCGGGTGGCGCGCCCCGCACATGACGGTTCAGCCAAGCGACAAAGGCGATTTTCCGCCATTATTGACCAGCGGTACGTGCCCATGAATCGAGGGAGACACATGAAAGCGCTGGCCGCCGTCATGGCCTTCATCGTCCAGTACGTCATCGCCGCCGCCGTGCTGGCCATCGTAGGAATCGGGGCAATCGCCCTTTATCTTGTCAACAGTCCTGACTTCTAGGGGCGGCCCCATGCCCGGTGCTCACGGTCCCTGGAACCAGCCCTTGATGGTGTCGAAGACCTGGCCGGAGACCGGGTCGTCCGGGAGGTAGACGCGTAACTGGCCGCGGCCGCCCAGATGGCCGCGTTCGCTGGAGACCGCGCGCATGTGACCTTCCTTCATCACCTCGATCGCGGAGTCGGCGGCGATGACGACGTGCCCGGTGAGCCTGGCGACGGCCGACGGGTACTCGCCGGCTCCGATGCGGCAGTTGGCCAACAGGATGACGTGGTGTCGTGACAGTCCCGGGCTGTGCAGGAGCAGGGCCGCCGTCATCTTGGCGTCCAGGGTCTGGCCGCCGATCGCGATGCCGTGTTCCGAGCCGTGCCCGTCCACGTAGAAGGCGCCGTCGATGCGCCGCGCGTTCTCGGCGGAGGTGACCAGGCTGCGGTCGTGCGCGTCGGTGAGGTCGCGCAGCCACACACCGGCGGACGTCTCCTTGACGTGTTCCTTGAGGTGGTGGCGCAGTTCGGGGGTGAGCGGGGGCTTCATCCGCGGCACCGCGAGCGCGACCGAGTCGGCCTTGCGCCCGTCAGGCACCTGGACGGCCAGCAGGTGGCGCTCGCCGAGGGACTCCTGGACGGCCAGCACCTTCAGCCTGACCCCGGCTCGGAACAGCGCGTGGGCGGGCTTGCCCGACAGGTCCGCGACGTCGGCGTACTGGCTCGCCCTGATGGTCAGCCGCACGCTGTCCGGCAGGTCGCCCAGGTGGGCGACGTTGTCGACGCCTTCGAGCATCCCGTGGAAGACGACCTCGCCGCCGGGCCGGACATCGGCCGGCAGCCAGTCAGCGGGCACGCGCGCGGAGACGTGACCCGCCTGGGTGGCCCGGCCGGCGAGCTCGAGGTCCGCCAGGACGAGCTGCGTCTCCGCCGCAGGACCGAGCGCGCGGTCGGATGCGCGCCCGGCGACCAGCTCGTTGACCTGGCGCAGGTTGGTTCCTTCGAGGAGGTGGGGCAGCGCGGGCACCCGGTTGCCCGGCGGCTGCCACGGCGTCTCGCGGAAGTCGGGGACCAGCGGGGAGTGGTCGTGCAGCGGGCCCAGGTCGAGTGTGGCGCGCGGGTCGACACGGCTGATCAGTTCCAGGTGCTCCTGGTAGCGGGCGGCCAGGCCGTGCCGTTCGAACTCCGGCCGCAGCGCCTCGTACCTGGCGCGCAGCGCGTCGCTGTCGGCCTGGGTGAGCAGCCCCTTGCCCGGCACGAGGTGCTCCAGGCGCGGGTTCTCCCGTGCCAGCGTCGTGGACAGGTCTGCGCCCGTGAGCCAGGCGTGCAGCGCGCGTCTGTCGAGCTCGGGCCGGCGCCCGGCGGGCACGACGCGCTCTTCGTCGCTCCAGTGCCACGGGCTGATGCGGTGCTCGTAGACGACGGTGGGCGCGGCCCGGAAGGTCCCCTGGACGCCGTCCCTGACGCCGTGCGCCGCGTGGGCCTGGGCCTCGAACTCGTCGGCCCTGCCGACGCTGTCGAACTCGTGGCGGATGGCCCTGGTGCCGTCGTTGAACGTCACCACCTCGGCGCTGTCCCCGGTCAGCGGCGTCAGGTCGCTGCCGCGGACTCCGGTGGCCAGGGCGGCGCGCAGCTGGTCGCTGCCGTGTGCCTGGTAGACGGTGCCGTCGGGCGCCTGGTGGACCGCGGGGCCGTCCAGGCCGAGGACGCGCCGGGTCAGCGCGGCCTCCAGTGCGTCGGCGGCGGCCCTGCCGGTCAGCGCCAGCGCCTGCGACCCGTCGCCGAAGGTGACGACGCGGCCGAGGTCGGACTCGCGCGAGGCCACGATGTCGCCGAGGTTGTCCGCCAGCCGCTGGGCGGGGTCCACGAGGGGACGGCCGGCGCCGGGCCGCGTGGTGTCCATGAGGTCGGCGGCCGCGTCGGCGATCAGCTCGCCGCGGGCGTTGAGCCGCTGAGTGGTGATCTCGGGCAGGGTCGTGGCGGGGTCGGCCTTCAGGATGGGCTCGGTGCTGACCGCGTTCTCCGCGAGCTTCTGCAGGGTGGCGGTCATCCGCTGGTGCGCGTCCGCCAGGCCGGCGTCGGCGAACTTGAGCCGCATGGACCTCACGAAGCGCTGGACCCTGGCGACGTCCGTCGGCGACAGCGGGTTGGGCGCCCACACCTCCTGGCCGGCGCCCAGATCCCGGACGAACAACCTGCTCATCAGCTTCGCCCGGGCGGGATCGGGCATCAGGGCCGCCTCGCCGGACAGGGCGTCCAGCAGCACGGGGTCGTCCCTGAACAGGGCGCCGAGCAGGCCGGCAAGGACACCGTCTCGGGTGGCCACAGTGCCGGGAAGGTTCCAGGCCGCGCCGCTCCAGCTCATCTGCCCCGGATCGCCGTACACACAGTCGACCAGCAGTTGGGCGGTGCCGACCGGGTGGACAGAGGGCATCTTCAGGCCGAGCTCGTGTCCGAGCTGGGTGACCAGCATCTTGGCGTCCCTGGCCTGAGGGGTGGGCAGGTCGGCGAGCATGGCGTGCGAGCCGTCGGTGAGCTTGACCCGGGCGCTCTCGAGGCCGGCGGGCTCCCAGGTGCCGACCGTGCCTCCGGCGGCCACCTGGGTGAAGGCGTGCTGCGAGCGCGGCGGGGCCCCGGCGGTCCGCTCCTGGCCCCAGTTGAGCAGACTCTCGATCATGCTGGGGTCGGGCCCGCGCACGGGGGCCCGCCGCGCGTCCGGTCGGTCTGGGGAGGGGCGCCTGGGGCCGCCGGACGGGTCGGGCGGCCGCGAATCGCCGCCTCCGCGCGTCCGGGGAGGAGGAGGTCCGTCAGTCACCGCCTCCGCGCGTCCGAGGAGGAGGCGGTCCGTCACCGCCCGACCTGCCGAGGTGCGGGTTCCAGCTGGCCCAGTGTGCGTCCGCGGCGCCGACGGCTCCCGAGGAGAAGCCCTTCAGCAGCCGCTCCAGGTCGAACGGCTGGTCGTCGAAGGCCTGCAGGGTCGCGTCGGTCAGGCCGCTCGCCACGCTGGAGGTGAGCATGAACTGCAGCAGCGTCCGCGGCGGCATCATCCAGGTCGCGCCCGTCAGGTACACGCCGTTGAGCGCGCCGGTGCCCATCGAGGTCAGCACCTGTTTCCAGTCGATCTGGTCGCGCCGGGTCTGGGTGGTCTGCACGTACAAGTCCATCGAGCCCATCAGGCCGCCGAACAGGGCGATGTTGATCATCAGCCGCTTGACCAGCTTTAGCACGACCGCCCTGGTGAAGCGGGCCCGCCACGTCGCCGCCTTCAGGCCCGGGCCGGTCGTGGCCGGGTTCGAGATGACCGGCAGCAGCGTGGTCAGCTGGATGATCAGTAACGCGACCGACAGTTTGACCATCCGCTTGGTGAACTGGACCTGCACGCCGAGGTCGTTCAGCGCCGTGGCCATCGTCACCAGACGGGTCAGCAGCTCCGCCTGACGGCTGCCGACCTTGTGCGAGGTGTTCCTGACCATGGCCCTGAGCGCCTCGCCGTCCCACGTGTGCCTGTCGGGACGGGAGACGCCCGCTCTCTCCGCGACCCGGTAGGCCGCGGCCGCCAGCGCGTCGGCCAGCGTGAACAGCTTGGACTCGTCGGCCTGGGGCCAGTCCGTACCGAGCACCCAGCCGACCCACGGTCGTGTCCAGCCGGGTATGCCCCCGTCGAGCCACACCTCCCGTCACGCCTCCGGGCGCTCTACGGCCTCGTAGGTCGCGGCGGTGACGTGCAGCCCCGCTCCGGCGCGGTCGAGCTCGGCGATGTAGTCCTCGAAGGCGTTGATGACGCCGTCGCGCATGGCCGGGTACTTCTTCTCCATCTCGGCGCCGTACTGGTCGTCGCCCATCGGCCGCCCGGCCACCGCGAACGCCTCGCGCACGTCCTTCAGTACATCGCGGATGCGCTCGGCCTCCTCGGCCGCGGTACGTCCGTACCGCCGGATCCGCTGAGGGTGCGCGCTGTAGCCCGAGCCCGTCATGCGCCTTCGCCCGTACGCATCACGGCAGCACCGCGGAGCTCGCCCTTGACATCAGCCCCGGCCCTTCGCCGCCCCGCGCCTGAGCTCGTCGACGATCTCGAACTCGTCGGCGGTCAGATCGGCCGCCACGCTCAGGGTGCCCTCGGAGGTGTGCACGATGATCGGCTCAGGCCGCTCGTCCTGCTCCGGGAGGGCCTCGAAGAGCGGAGGCCGCTGGTCATCAGCGCTCATAACCCCGAACCTACAAGGTGCGCGCACGGGGCAGCGTGGGCGGCCTCGCCTGACGTCAGGCGAGGTGCTTGACGAAGACGACCCCGTCGCTCTCCTGGAGATGGTCGGGATCCAGGGCGAAGTAGCCGTAGTTGGTGGAATCGTCGGTGCGCAGCGTCAGTTCGGCTCCTATCTCGGCGAGGGCCGTGACCAGGCGTCGCGAGTCGAGGAGGTAGCGGTTGTCCGGAAGGGCGGACAGGACTCCCTCCAGCGTGCCCGCCGGCGGAGCGTCGAGCCCCTGCTGGGGCGCGGCCCCCAGGGCCGAGGCCACGAAGGCGTACTGGTCGCCCAGTTGCGAGGCGACGATCGCTCCGGCGCTCCACCACTCCAGCGCCTGGCCTCCCAACTGCCAGCGGCTCACGTCTCTCTGCAGGTGGCGGTTGTGCGCGAACACCAGTGTCGGGCCGCGCCGCGCCTCGCTCTCCACGATGGCCTTGAGGTTGTCGGCCATCATTGCGTCCCGCAGGCCCATGAGCCGCGGCACGCGCGCCGCAGACGTGTCCGCCATGCCGGCGTGATAGCGGAGCAGCCCTGCGGCGGTACGCCCGTACATGCGGGCCCGCCACCAGTCGTCACGCGACGTCGCGGCCACCAGGCGCGGCGCCTCCGCCACGAGCAGGGCCTGAAGGTCGTCCGCGATCAGGCGCAGCTTCGTGACCTCAGCGGACGAGCCCACCGACCGGGAAGGGTCCATGGCCGCCTCGGGGTTGGTCCACCGCTCGTCGTCGCCGGTCAGCCGGTCGATGACGTCGGCGGCGCAGGGGATCAGGCCGCCGTCGACGTGGGCCGCGAGGTAGCCGTGGAGCGCGGTGAGCGCGTCCCTTGGGCTGGCGGCGCCCATCATCTCCAGCGGTGCGTCGAACCCGAAGAACCGGAGCCTGTCAGCGACGGGACGGCCCGTGTTGTACTCCCTCATCCAGCTGACGAGCTCGCGGTTCGCCGCCGACTCCCCGAATCCGTGGCTGAAGCCGCGCCGCATGACGTCGTCGAGCGACCCCGCACCGTCCGCGACGAACTCGTCGACCGTCAGGCCGGCCACGCAGTCGCTCTCGATCGCGATCGACCGGTACCCCTCGTGCTCGACGAGCTGCTGGAACACCTGGTTCCGAAGCCGCGGAAGCGCTTCCTCACCGTGCATGGCCTCCCCGAGACCGAGCAGGCGAGGTCTCGTCGTGAGCGACTGGAGGAACCCCTTGAGCGCGGCTCCGAGGCCACCGTCGTCGGCGAAGGCCCAACCGGCGTCGTGGACTGAACTGGGCATGGCGACTCCATCCTCTTCGGGATCGGCTGCTATGCCTTCAACCGTATCGTTGAACTTTCTGTGTAAACTTTGACGTCTGATGAGGATGTTCTCCGTGACCAGCCTTCAAACGTCGGAGACCGCGTGAGCCGCGCCAGGCTGCGGCCGGTCGACCTGGCGCGTCCCCACGGCCTGTCCACGCAGGCGATCCGGAACTACGAGGAGGCGGGCATCCTCCCGCCGGCGGACCGGACACCCCACGGGTACCGGGTCTACGCCCCTGTCCATGCCCAGGCTCTCCGCGTCTTCGTCGCCCTGGCGCCGGCGCACGGCCACCAGACGGCGACGGCGATCATGCAGGCCGTGAACCGGGACGCGGTCGAGAACGCCCTCACGCTCATCGACGAGAGCCATGCGCAGCTCCTCCAGGACCGGCGGACTCTCTCCAGCGTCGAGAAGGCACTGCGCGACCTGACGTCCGCAGAGCCCGCCCCTCCCCCATCCGGCGTGACATTCGTCGGGCCGCTCGCCCGGCAGTTGGGGATCCGGCCCGCGACCCTGCGCAAATGGGAGCAGGCCGGTCTGATCCATCCGCAGCGCGACCCCAAGACCGGGTACCGCGTCTACGGGTCCGCCGACGTCCGGGACGTCCAGCTCGCCCACCAGCTCAGGCGCGGCGGATACCTGCTGAATCAGATCGCCCCGCTCCTCGCGCAGGTGCGGGCGGCCGGAGGCGTGGAGCCGCTGGCGGCCACCCTGAGCGATTGGCGCCGCCGGCTGACCATGCGAGGCCGCTCCATGCTGGCGGCCGCGGCCGAACTCGACGCCTACCTGCGGGAGCGCGACGCCAGGTAACACGCTGGTCCGTCAGGAAGACTCCGCGGCCCGGCCGGCGGTTCGCTGAGCGTGTGGCCGCTGCGTGGCGGCCCCTAGCTCGCCTGAGGCTTCTCGGCTCGTACCGCCAGGGCCCGGGGCACCGGCCCGTCCAGGTCAGCAGGTCCAGCAGGGGACCTCGGTTGCCGGTCCTGACCTGCGAATACCAGGGCGGGTTGGGACGGTGTCCCGCAGTCAGCCGTCCTCCAGGGTGAGCAGGCCGCGTCGGAAGGCGGCGGCGACAGCGGCCGCGCGGTCGTTGACACCGAGTTTCGTGTAGATGTGCAGCACGTGGCTCTTCACCGTGGCCTCGCTGATGAACAGGCGGGCGGCGGCTTCGCGGTTGGTGGCGCCCTCGGCGATGAGGTGGAGGATCTCCAGTTCCCGGGCGCTCAGCGGGTCGGCGGGCGCGCGGACCTGGCCCATGAGCCGGGTGGCGACCGACGGGGAGAGCACGGCTTCGCCCCGCGCCGCCGTACGAACTGCACGGACGAGCTCGTCACGGCCGGTGTCCTTGAGCAGGTAGCCGGTGGCCCCGGCCTCGATGGCGGGCAGGACGTCCCGGTCGGTGTCGTAGGTGGTGAGGACGAGGACGCGGGCCGCGACGCCCACCCTGGCGAGTTCCTTGATGGCCGCGACGCCGTCCATCCTGGGCATGCGGAGGTCCATGAGGATCACGTCGGGGTTCAGCGCCCGCGCGAGTTCGACGGCCTGGGCGCCGTCTCCGGCCTCGGCGAGCACGTCGAAGTCCGGGTCGCCGGCGAACATGCCGCGGATGCCGTCGCGGACGATCGGATGGTCGTCGACGATCAGCAGCCGGATCGGGGTCTCAGCCACGTGCCACCGCCGGAACGCTCGCGGAGATCGCGGTGCCGACGCCGGGCTCCGACTCGATCTCCAGCGTGCCTGCCAGGCGGCTCACCCGTTTGCGCATCGAGGTCAGGCCGAAGCCGCCGCCGTCGCGGACGCGCTCGGGGTCGAATCCGGCGCCGTCGTCGCGCACGTCCAGGGTGACCACGTCCTCCATGTACGACAGTGTCAGCCCGACCCGGGACGCGCCTGCGTGCTTGGCCGCATTGGCCAGGGCCTCCTGGGCGGTGCGGAGCAGCGTCTCCTCGACCTCCGGATGCATGGGACGGACCGTACCAGTGGTGGCGAAGTCCGCACGTACCCCGTTGAGCTCACCCCACTGGATGACGACGTCCCTCAGTGCCTCGGGCAGTGGCGCCGCCTCCAACTGGCCAGGGCCGACCGCGTGCACGGAGCGCCGGGCCTCGGCCAGGCTTTCCCGCGCCAGCCGTACCGCGTTGTCCACACGACGCCGCCAGTCCTCGGTCCGCTGCGCCGCCTGGAGCTGGGTGATGATGCCGGTCAGCCCCTGGGCGAGGGTGTCGTGGATCTCCGCCGCCATACGCTGCCGTTCGTCGAGAACGCCCGCCTCGCGGGCCTGGACCAGCAGTTGGGCGTGCAGTCCCGCGTTCTCCTTCATGGTCGCCTCGAGCTGCGTCACCATCCGCTTGCGCTCGGCGCTCCGCTCGGCCGTGATCTCGCCGACGAAGCTGAACAGGCCGACCAGAGCCACGATGGCGCCGGTGAAGAACAGGTAGGCGAGGATTCCGGACGGCGTGGGATCAGGCAGACCGCCGTTGTAGGTCACGACGCTGATCGCCGCTGTGGCGGTTACCCCGGCGAACCGCCACTTTCCCTTCAGGTAGTACCAGGAGTGGATGTATCCGATGAAAGCGAAGAAGCTCGCGAACCACATCCCCTGCGTGCAGAGGGCTCCGATCAGCACCACCAGCCCGGCCGTGTAGACCGCGCCTCGCGGCACCAGCCAGATCCAGGCGGCGGCGGACGCGGCCAGGCCGAGCATGATCCACGACCTGCCGTCGGTGAGCAGGGAGAGCACCGCGGAGGTCGCCAGCAAGACGTACGGCGCAGCCGCCATCTGGCGCTCCAGGAGCTGCTCCCATCGGTCGAGCCGCCCCGTCATACCTCACTCCCAGCGGAAGAACCTGGCCGCGGCGATGCTGACGATCACGGCGTATGCGGCCATCACACCGAGCAGCAGAGGACTGGGAGCCCCGCCCGCCCAGACGTCCCGCAGACTCTGCCGGAAAGCGCCCAGAGGGGTGTACTCCCCAATACGGGCCACGATATCGGGCATCTGGTCCGTAGGCTGGATGAGTCCGGCGAGGTACGACATCGGGAAGAACAGCAGGACACCGAACCCGTTGGCGGCACGGCCGTTCGGAGCGAGGGCCGCGATGAGCAGGCCGACAGCGAACATCGCCGCCGTGCCGAGCAGGAAGGTCAGCACACCGGGCAGCACCCGGGTGGGCAGGTGAGCGCCGAGAACGGCGCCCCCGACGGCCAGCAGCAGGCCGCATGCGACCAGCGCGAGGACGAGCTGCAGGAGCAGCTGCACCACCAGCAGGTTCGCCGGGCGTACCGGCGTGGTCGAGAGCCTGCGCAGGATGCCCCGCTCGCGATAGGTGGCCATGGTGGTAGGCAGCATGTACAGCCCCACGAGCCCCACGGCGATCGCCAGCGCCATCGGCAGGAGCACGGTGTCTCCCGGCTCGATCGAGCTGCCGAAGACCACCAGGATGAACAGCGGGATGAGCAGCGAGAAAATCGCCCCAGGTTCCCGGGTCAGCAGCTTCAGTTCGACGATGGTGAGCTTGGTCATGGTTCTTCTCCGTCAGTGGGTCGAGTCGAACGAACGGCCGGTCAGAGCGACGAACGCGTCGTCGAGGGTGCGCTTGTCGATGCGCAGGTCGCTGACCAGGACGTGGTGGCGGGCGAGCTCGGCGGTGACCACCGTGGCGAAATCACCCCTGCCTGTGACGACCACCCGGTTCCCCGTCCTGGTCACGCCGGTCACCCCGGGCAGCCCACCCAGCTCGACCATGTCCCCTGCCATCAGCGTGAACCGCATCTGGTGTTCGGCGTCGATCCCGTCGACCAGCCCGGCCGGAGTGTCGAGCGCGACGACCCTGCCGTGGTCGAAGACGGCGACACGGTCGCAGAGCTCCTCCACCTCGTCCATGAAGTGGCTGACCAGCACCACCGTCACGCCGCTCGCCCGGACCCGCTTGATCAGCTCCCAGGTGGTACGGCGAGCCTGCGGGTCGAGCCCCGTGGTCAGCTCGTCGAGAAACGCCACCCGCGGATTGCCCACCAGCGCCAACGCGATGAACAGCCGCTGCTTCTGGCCACCGGACAGCTTCCCGAAACGGGCGTTGCGCTTGTCCGCCAGCCCCCACTCCTCCAGCAGCTCACGCCAGGCGCGCGGGTTGGCATAGAAGGAGGCGTACAGGTCGAGCGCCTCCCACACCTTGATGTTCTCCGGCAGCTGCGTGTGCTGGAGCTGCACACCGATCTGCTCGCGCAGCCTGCGCCCGTCCTTGACCGGGTCGAGGCCGAGCACCTTGATCGACCCACCGTCGGGCCGCCTCAGCCCCTCCACGCACTCCACGGTGGTGGTCTTGCCGGTGCCGTTCGGCCCGAGGATGCCGAAGATCTCGCCCTCCTCCACGGAGAGCGACACCCCGTCCAGAACGGTCAGGTCGGCGTACCTCTTGCGGAGGTCTGTGACTTCGATGACTGCCATGACTCAAGCATCTTTCACCAGCTCCCGGGGCGAATCGATCTGCCGGCCATACTCGTCCGCACATGCTGCTGACCCGAAAATCCACCGATCGGTTGATGCCGCCGAGGGGCTGCGCCGTGCTTGCCCGGCTTCGAATCGGCCGCGCCGTTACACCGTTACCCGCCGCCTTCGGTGGTGCTGTGGAACGACCGTGGGCATGATCCTTCAAGGCCGATGTGGATGTGGACCCTGGCGACGTCAGTCGTGTACTCCTCAACGGGGATCAACGCGAGGACCTCATCCACGAAGGCCTGCCGATCGGGCTGTCGGGCCGCATCGGCCGTCTCCACGCCGACGAGCAGCTCAGCCACGGTGATCGCCGCGACCACCTGCATAGAATCAGATCATCTGATCCGTCCCTACAGCACCGGCGCGGCGGTTACGGGGTGCCAGAGCGGCGCCGGACCGCTCGCCGAGCAGAGTGATCACGGCAGGCAACAACACGCCCCGGACGAGGGTCGCGTCGATCAGGATGGCGACCGACAGCCCGACACCCATCATCTTGTACTCGATCGCCGACAGCACGACGAAGACGCTGAACGCGGCGGTCATGATGACGGCGGCGCTGGAGACGACGCCGGAGCTGGCACCGATCCCGGTGACGACGGCCTGGCGCACCGAGGCGCCGGCAGCTTGGCGCTCCCGGATCCTGCTGAGGATGAAGATGTGGTAATCCATGCTCAGCCCGAACAGGATCACGAACATGAACAGCGGCAACCAGCCGATCACTCCGCCGTAGGGGGTGAAGCCGAGCACTCCGCTCAGGTGACCGTCCTGGAACACCCAGGTCAGCACGCCGTACGCGGCGCCGAGCGACAGCAGGTTGAGCAGAATCGACACCAGAGCCACCGCCGGGGACCGGAACGAGACAGTCAGCAGGACGAGCGCGAGCACGAGCACGAATCCGATCACCAGCGGCGTTCGTTCGGTGATCTGCTCGGTGAAGTCGTAGGCGAACGCGGTCTTGCCCGCCACCGCGTAGTCCAGGCCCTCCACTGTGCCGAGCGCGGCCGGGGCCTTGACGGCGCGCAGTTCCTCCAGGGATCGGTTGGCCGCCTCGCCCGTGCCGAAGTCGGCCAGCGGGACGCGAGCGACCATGATCCCGTCGACCCGCACGGTGGAGATCGGGTCCAGCTTCTGCACCGCCTGCCGCACGCCGGGCGCGTCCAGTGCACCGGGCCGCGTCTCCCACATGACCACCCACGCGGGCAGCGGACTGCCGGGGAACGCCTCCTGCATGCGGATCGCGGCGTCCACGACCGGCACCTCTCGGGGCAGGCTGTCTGTGACCGCCGCGTCCTGGAGCCGCATCGCGAACGCCGGCAGAGTCAGGACGATCAGGACCAGCGCGGCCAGTCCGCCCCACAGCCGCGGACGCCGTACGACTGCGCGCGCCACGGCTGTCCAGAAACGGGACTCACTGACCGCGGTACGGCGGCGGCCGAGCCACGGAAGGCGAGCCTTGTCGACGCGATCGCCGAGCAGGGCCAGAAGAGCGGGCAGCACCGTCACCGAGCCGATCATGGCGAGACCGACGACCAGGATCGTTCCCGCCGTCAGCCCCCGGAAGTTGTCCAGCCCGGTGAACAGAAGACCGGTCAGGCACAGCATCACCGTGAGGCCGGAGATGACCACCACGTGCCCGGAGGTCCGTGCGGTGATCTTGAGTGCTTCTGTCACGCTACGTCCGGCGGCCCGTTCCTCCCGTTCTCGGCGCAGGTAGAACAGCGAGTAGTCGATGCCGACGGCGATGCCGATCAGTAGCACGACGGAGGAGGTGGCGCTGTTGACAGGGACCCAGTGCGCGACCACCTGGAGCAGGCCGAACGCGGAAAGCACAGTCGTGATCGCCAGCAGCAGCGGAATCCCGACCGCGATCAGCGAGCCGAACACCACCAGCAGAATCACCGCCGTGAGCGGCAAGGAGATGAACTCGGCCCGTTTCATGTCGTCCTTGATGCCGTCGTTCACCGCAGCCGACAGGCTCGCGTCTCCGGCCTGAGCCAGCCGTACACCAGGATGCTCAGCCGCCACCTCCTTGACCGCCTGCTCAATGGCGGAGTAGTGATCGCGGAACTGCTCGTCGGGCCCGGCGATCTGCACATTGACCAGGCCGGAGCGTCCGTCCTCGGAGACCAGGTCGGCCCCGTCTGGCTCCAGAGGCGAACGCAGCTTGGCGACCGCGCCCGGCACCTGCCGCAACCTGCCGGTCAGATCCTTGACGGCAGCCCTGACCTGTGAGTTCACGGCGAGGGGCGAGCCGCCCTCGAGCGGCTGGACCAGGACGTTCTCCTGCAGCGGGACATAGCCGGTCTGAGCATCGAGGACCCGGTCGGCGCGGCCGGACTCCCCCGGATCGGTACTATGCACCGAATCCAAGCCCAGGACGGCGCTGGCGAACACCGAAACGATCACCAGGGCGAACCACCCGATGATCGCGGCCACCCGATGGCGGACCGACCAACCAGCGATCCGTTCCACCGACGGGCCGCGCGATTTGCTTTCAGGCAGCATGAACTGCTGTCCTTTCCCTGAAGGAGCGTTCCTGTGAGTGGGTGCGTACTTCTTCGTTCACCTGGGTCGTCGAGTTGCAGCTCGGCGGCCCAGGGCATGCTCTCGGAGCTATTCGACCGTCTTGAGAACCTTCTCGATCGCGGCAAGCCGTTCGTTGATCTCACCGAGGTGCCGCTCGATCCCCTGGCCGCTCGAAGCGATCTTGCGGTATTCGTCCTCGCGGGCGAGCGCCGCGCGGGCCCGGACCGTCGCGCCGATCTGCACGATGATCACTGTGATCACCGTGGTGACGAAGGCGAAGATGCCGACAGCGCCGAACACCTCCGCCAAGCTGTGCCCGTTCATCATTCCGTTCCCTCCGTACCGACCTCGGGCACGGACAGCGTGCCCACAGCGTCCTGGATTGTCTGCGGACTGAGTTCGATGACGAACGGATTCACCTCGTAGAACTTCATCGCCTTGCCGTCCTCCGAAAGCTCCAACCGGCCCGTCACCAGCCCTGCCGCCTCCAACTTGCGCAGGTGTACCTGCAGGAGAGGCCGGCTGATGCCCAGCTTGCGGGCGAGTCGACTCACGTAGTCGCGCTCTCCCGCCAGCGCCGCGAGGACGCGCAGCCGGTGCGGGTTGGCCAGCGTGGCCATCACCGTCAACAGCTCGTCCCCCGTCGGCGCCGGGGTGCTCATGACGCGTCCCGATACATGCAAGCAGAACTTAGCAGGTGCCCAATAGAGTTTGCCAAGCTACCCAGTCGGCCGGGGCGTCCTTGCTGGTGACGTGTGGTGATCGATCAGCGATCGCACCTGGGGGATCGTCCGGGAGGAGCGGGACGGAAACAAGGCCGTGTCCCGTGGGACGCAGCCCAGGGCCTCCGTCCCGACTGCGAAGAAGCCCCCCGCACGGTGTCTCGCGGCGGACGCCCGGTCAGCCATGATCCCGATCTCTACAAGCAGCGGAACGGTGCATCAATCGAATCAAGGAGTGGCGTGGGCTGGCCTTCCGGCTCGACAAGACGCCCGACAGCTATCTGGCAGGCCTGCACCTACGCGGAGCCGTCTTGTGGATCCGAGGCCTCTGACCGGCCTGAAGATCCGAACCTCGTACAGGCTCTAGCGGGGAGTGCCCTCAGTGTCAAGCTCAAGTTGGCCTTGACCTCCCCTCCGGGTGGACGGGTGCTTCCTTCATTCGTATGAGTGCCAAAATCATCTCCGGTGGGGAGTTTCTGGACAGCGAGCCTTCCTAGCGTGGCCGTTATGAATTGCGCATTGCTCAGACGGGGCGTGGCCTCTGCCGTGGCGGTCGGCCTTCTGCTCACCGGGCCCGCCGTACAGGCCATGTCAAAGCCCGTCACTGTGGCCCTGCCCCAGCCGACAGGTCCACGCGAGATCGGCACTGTCGCGCTGCACCTGCGTGACGGCTCCAGGGCCGACCCGTGGATCAAGGCACATGCCCGGCGTGAGCTGATGATCAGCCTGTGGTACCCCACGCGTCGTCCGGACGGCCACCCCGCTGCGCCTTGGCTGTCGCCTCGCGCCGCCGAGGCCTTCTATCGCAACAGCAGCCTCTCGCCTGCGGCTGTCAGCCTGCCTTTGACCCATGGCCGCGAAGGGGCCCGTGTGGCGGGCCGAGGGCTGCCCGTCGTACTGTTCTCGCCCGGCAACGGCGCCGACCGTTCCATGAACACCGCCACCGTCGAAGAACTGGCCAGCTGGGGCTACATGGTGGTCACGATCGATCATCCGGGCGATGCCGGCGAGGTGGAGTTCCCCAACGGCACGGTCACCGGCCGCGTCCTGAAGCCAGTCCCGGTGAGCCGGCTGGACGAGAAGGCCGAAGAGATCAAGGTGCGGGTGGCTGACACGCGCTTCGTGCTGGACCGGCTCAAGGAGTTGAACAAGGGGCAGAACCCCGATGCTGAAGGCCGGAAGCTGCCGGAGGGGCTGCGTGGCGCGTTCGACCTGAGCAGGGTCGGCATGTTCGGCCATTCCGCGGGAGGAGCGACGGCCGCCGCGACGATGCTGGAGGATCGGCGGGTCAAGGCGGTTCTGAACCTGGACGGACCCGCCCTCGGCAAGGTGGCCGCCAAAGGATTGGCCAAGCCGTACATGCTCATGGAGGCCGAGATCTTCGACAAGCCCATCCGCGGGCAGAAGGCCTTCTGGTCCCGGCTGAAGGGCTGGCGGCTGCACGTGAAGACCAAAGGTGTCAAGCACAATTCCTATACCGACCTGCCGTTGGTGTACGAGCAGGCAGCCCCGGTGATCGGCCTGTCAAAGGAGCAGTTGCGAGCGGTAAACGGGACACTGTCGGCGGCGCGTTCCGTGGCCGTCACCCGCGCCTACACCATGGCCTTCTTCGATCTGCATCTACGGCGCAAAGGCGACCTGCTCGACAGGCGTTCCTCGCGGTTTCCCGAGGTGCAGGTGATCGCCCGTTAGAGCCTGTACGAGGTTCGGATCTTCAGGCCGGTCAGAGGCCTCGGATCCACAAGACGGCTCCGCGTAGGTGCAGGCCTGCCAGATAGCTGTCGGGCGTCTTGTCGAGCCGGAACGCCAGCCCACGCCACTCCTTGATTCGATTGATGCACCGTTCCGCTGTGTTGCGCTGCTTGTAGAGATCGGGATCATGGCTGACCGGGCGTCCGCCGCGAGAGCCGCGCTTCTTGCGGTGGGCCGCCTGATCGGCCTTCTCCGGAATGACCGCCTTGATTTGGCGTCGGCGCAGGTAGACGCGGTTGCCGCGGGAGGAGTACGCCTTGTCAGCGGCAACCGCGCCCGGCCTGGTACGCGGACGGCCGATCGGCAGGCGGATCTTGATGTGCTCCAGCACGGCGCGAAACTGCGGGCTGTCTCCGGCCTGGCCGGGAGTCAGGACGAAGGACAGCGGACGGCATCGACGGTCAGCCGACAGGTGCACCTTGCTGGTCAGCCCGCCCCGCGAGCGGCCCAGCCCGGCCGCCTTCAGCCGGAACCGGTGCCGGCGGCGTATTCGCCGTCGGCCGTCACCATCTCCGCCGGGGTCGCCGTCGCGGGCGCTTTGCCCCTTTCGCATAGCCCCTTTTCTCGCTCGGCGGCCTCTTGCAGCGCCGCGGCCAACTCGCCCCTCAAGACCATCCCGGCGGCGTGGTGGTGCGCGCGGGCGGTGGTGGAGTCCACGCTCACCAGGTCGAGGTCAGCCTGCCCACGAGCCGCGGCCTCGGCGATCATCGCCTGCATCAGCTGCTCGAAGACGCCGTTCAGCGCCCAGGAACGGAAGCGGTCGTAGGCGGTGGACCATGGCCCGTACTCGACCGGCAGGACCTGCCATGGGCTGCCAGTACGAAACCGCCACATCACCGCGTTGAACTGCTGCCGAAGGTTCGGGATCGGGCCTCGCTCACCCAACGGCAAGTGAGGCTCGATCAAGGACCATTCCTCGTCGGTGAGGTCTCCACGCGCCATGCCCGGTGGCCTATCAGGATCGCCGACCGCACCGCAGGCGATCCTTCTGATCTCAACTTCGTACAGGCTCTAGATCAGCCCGCGCTCACAACACCGCACGGCACGCGGGTCTGGCCAGGAAGACATCGCACGGCAACCGGTCCGGTCGTCGAGCGGGGCTCATGGGTGGGCGTCGCGCGTTGAACCCCCATCGGCTTGAGTGCGATCTGTTTCGGCACCGACGGCGGTCCCGGCCGGAACGGCGGGCGGCTGCGCCGATGCGGCGGGACGGTCGCGCCGCGGCCTGGCGAACCGCCGCATGATCGGGCGCTCGACCAGGGTGAACAGCATCCAGGAGAGCAGGAGCGTGACGGCGAGCAGCAGGACGACCACGCCCAGCGCGGCCGGGGTCGACAAGCCTCGGCCCGCGCCCAGCCACTGTTGGCCGTACGTCAGCACCAACTGGTGCCAGAGGTAGAAGGCGAAGGAGATCTCGCCGAGCCAGACCGCGGCGCGTGCGGGCAGGCTGGTCGGCGGGCGAGGCGGGGCGGCGGCCCCGGCCGCGATGACGAGGCCCATCGGCACCACCATGATGGCCGTCAGGGTGTAGGCCGCCGGGAACAGCGGCGCGAGCGCGTACGCTGCGATGGCCAGCGCGACAGAGCCGCCGAGGTCCAGCGGCAGCCGGCGCCCGGTCATGACGATCCGCGCCAGAATCATCCCGAGGACGAAGTCCAGCATCCGCACGGGCGGGAACTGGTAGATGATCCAGAAGTCGTAGGCCGCGAGGTTCGCGCCCGGAAGCGGTTCCCGCGGCAGCATGCTCGATGCCACCGGGACGAGGAAGATCACAACGGCCACGCCGGCCGCCCATGCCCACAGCCGCTCGGGCCGGATCGCCCGAATCAGCCGGATCAGCAGGGGGAACGCGAGGTAGAACAGCATCTCGCAGGAGAGCGACCACGCGACGCCGTTGAGGCTGGCCCGGATCTCGAACTGGGGGAACCACGCCTGCACCAGGAGCAGGTTGAGCAGTGCCTGCCCGGCGTCGACTTGGACTCCCGCCACCCAGGTCAGCAGCGCGAAGGCGACGACCAGTGTGACGACGTGACTGGGATAGATCTTGAAGAAGCGCCGCCGCCAGAACCCGCGGGCCGAGTGCCCTGGGCGATGCGACCAGGTGAGGACGAAGCCGCTGAGCACGAAGAAGAAGCCGACACCCGCCCAGCCGGCCTGGGTGAAGATGGACAGGAGGGTCTGCTCAGCGCCTCGCTCCGCGAAGAACTGCGCCAGGGTGACGTGGAAGATGAAGACCATTGCCGCGGCGATGAAGCGCATCGCGGTCAGCGTCGGCAGCCGTTGCGGCAAGGAAGGCGGCGCTCCGGGAGGCTCATTGAACGTTTTGGCCCTTACGATCATCGGAAGACTCCTTACCTTCGTTCTGATCGTTATCGGAATCGTTCAGCCGACGGTCTCGCGTTCTTCGGCCCTTCCGGAAATCACGTCCGCCGGTTCGACGCCCTTACCGTGACGCCCTCCGGCTCGGGCGGCATCTTTCCCCGTGCTGAATTTCACCGTCCGCCGAGGATCGCGGCAATGCGGGAGATGCGCCGAGGACGGGCCGGAGGCGACCATACGGCGCGCGCGAACGACGACGCCATGGACGACGACGTCATGGGCACGGCGCGATTCTGCGGCGGGCGGCGCGCCGCACTTCCACATACGACAGGGCGAGCGGGCCCCTGGCCTGCTCGCCCCGGGTGGTGGTGATGCGGTTCAGGAACGGCTTGCGGCGGCCCAGTGTTCGTCGACGAAGCGGCGGATCTCTCGGGCGTGTTCGCCGTCTTCGGGAGCTTGCCCGAGGAACATGCCGTGGCCGGCGGCTTCGAAGACGTGTAGTTCGGCGGGTACGCCCGCGGTGCGCAGGGCTCGGTGCATGCGGACGGTGTCCGACAGCAGCAGGTCGCGGGTGCCGGACAGGAGGATGGTGGGCGGGAAGCCCTTGGCCAGGTCGCCGAACAACGGCGACAGATACGCATCACGCAGGTCGTGACCACCGGCGTAGAGCAGGACAGCAGGCATCAAGCTCGCGGTGAGCACGATGTCGAGCCCGAGGTTGGTCTGGTGGGTGTCGCCTGCCATGGTCAGGTCGGTGGCCGGGGTGTGCAGCACCACCGCGGACGGAAGTGGTAGGCCCTCGTCACGAGCCCGCAGGATCAGCGCGGCAGCCAGGTTTCCGCCGGACGACACGCCGCCGATGATGATCTCCTCGGGGCGGTGCTCTTGCAGCAGGGCCCGGTAGGCGGCCAGACAGTCGTCGAGCGCCACGGGGAAGCGATGATCGGGCGGCATCCGGTAGTCGACCGACCACACTCGGGCCCCGACCATAATGGCGGTGACGGCGGCGATGGCCCGGCACATCTGCCCGCCGTTCAGCATCCAGGAACCGCCGTGAATGTCGAGATACACGCGCCGGTCGTCGGGTGAGACGTCCTCCGGGGTGACCACGTAGACCGGGAAACCGCCGAGGTCGATCTCCTCGACGTTGTCCCCGCCGGGCAACGCGTCGCCGAACAACTCCAGCAGTGCCTTCTCCTGCGCGGCGATCATCTCCCGCCAGCCGTCCAGGTCGTCGATCGCGGGCAGCGATGCGGACGGCCACTGATAGGGCGGCCCCGCCATCCCTCGAGCGAGTACGGCCTGGGCTTCCGGGCTCACCGACGCGGGCACCGCGATGTCGCGAGCCGGAAGACGGACTGTCGGGCGCGAATCATCAGCCATGGTCGTTGGTCTCCTTGCCGTGATCATTGCTCGGGGAATCACCCCGGAATGTGGACACCGACTGTCATGCAGCGATTAGCACATTAATCTGTCCGCCGTTCGTATTGGAGTGGCCGAGCCGGTTCAGGCGGGAATGCTTCCTGCGCGTGTTGCGGACGATCCACTCGAAGACCGCCAGACGGGCCTCGCAGACCGCGGCCCGGCGTTTGACACCTGGCAAGACAGCGTGTTTCAGGGACGCGTCCAGCGTGGTCACGGGCCATTTCCACGATGGCCGGGCGGGCGGACTCGAACCCCTGACCTTCTGATCCGTGGACCCCAAAGGATTTCCAGGTTTGTTTAGGTCCGTTCGTCATACTGGTTTCCGGAAGTCCAGATCCATCCCGTCGGATTCGAAACTCTCCGTCCTGGCGGTTCCCAGGAGATCTCAGGTCGGCTTGACGCGCGGCGGCTCGCTCACCTCACACGGCGTGCCGCCCGTTTCCAGGCTTCCCCAGCCCTGGTCGGCCCGCCCTGCCGAGTACGGCCACGGAAAGGACCGCGAGCACGAGGCGGATCACACCACCAGTTCCGTATTTTCGAAGAAGCGGCTGCGGGCCGAGGGCTTACTGTTGATAGTGTGGATCATCTGTGACAATTCATCGACGTGCCGGAGGGCGGCCATTTGGCCAGGCCACGTGCTCATGCTCGCCTTTCGCCGTCGGATCTGCTCGTGAGTGCCGTATCCAATGGATAAGGAAAAGCCTCGTGACAACTGCTTCCTCCGATCAGACTCTCGTTCCGGTCGCCCAACTGATTTCTGAGTTCGGCGAGCAGGTCATCACCCCCGATGATCCGCGTTACGATCCGGCACGCACCGTCTACCAGGGCGGAATCGACCGCCGTCCGGCGGCGATCGTCCGGCCCCGGGATGCGGCGCAGGTCTCCCGGGTCGTGTCGATCGCCCGGGAGCACGACCTCGAACTGGCCGTTCGCGGCGGCGGCCACAGCAACGCCGGATACGGCGTGTGCGACGGCGGGCTGGTGCTCGATCTCAACGACATGTGTGAGATCGACATCGATGTCGAGGGACGCACCGCGTGGGTGCAGGCCGGGATGAGCGCCGGAGTGTACACCGAGGCGGTCGGCGCCCATGGTTTCGTCACCGGGTTCGGCGACACCGGCACCGTCGGGGTCGGCGGCATCACCCTCGGCGGCGGCATCGGGTTCCTCGTCCGCAAGTACGGGTTGACGATCGACGCCCTGCTGGCCGCCGAGATCGTGACGGCAGACGGCCAGATCCTGCACACCGACGCCGACACCCACCCGGACCTGTTCTGGGCGATCCGCGGCGGCGGAGGCAATTTCGGGGTCGCCACCCGGTTCAAGTTCCGTCTGCACGAACTCGAGTCGATCGTCGGCGGCATGCTCATCTTGCCCGCGACGGTCGACACCATCGAGGCGTTCGCTGCGGCGTCCGAGGCGGCGCCGCTGGAGTTGACGACCATCGGCAACATCATGCCCGCGCCGCCGATGCCGTTCCTGCCCCCTGAGCAGCACGGGCAACTCATCATCATGGCGATGATGTGCTACGCGGGCGGGGCGGAGGACGGCGAGCGGGCCCTAGCGCCCTTCCGCGCCATCGCCACGCCGCTCGCGGACATGGTCCAGCCGATGCCGTACTCCGGCATGTTCCCTCCGGACGAGGACGACTTCCGTCCCATCGCCTCCTCACGCACGATGTTCATCGACAGGATCGACCGGGCGACGGCGGAGACGATCGTCGAGCGTATCCAGGCGTCGACCGCGTCGATGGCCGCCACGCAGGTGCGCGTGCTCGGCGGTGCCATGGCGGATGTGCCCGCCGACGCCACCGCCTTCGCCCTCCGTCAGAGCAGGATCATGCTCAACCTGGCCGCCATCTACGAGGACCTGGGCGAAGCACCGGTGCACGACGCCTGGGTCGACGACTACGTCGCGGCCCTCCGTCAGAGCGACCACGGTGCGTACGTCAACTTCCTGGGCGACGAGGGCGAGGCACGTGTCCGTGCGGCCTACCCCGGAGCCACCTGGGAGCGGCTCATGAAGATCAAGGCGGTCTACGACCCCACGAACCTCTTCCGGTTGAACCAGAACATCCCGCCCGCCTCATGACGTACTGCCCGCCCTAGGCTGCCCCTCTCCGCTGCGACTCCCCTGGCCCATTCAGGGGAGTCGTCCTGCTTCAGGGACGAACTACGGACCACAGACCGCTTCCTGGCGAACGGCATGCCGAACTGATCAGTCGGGTGGCCGCGCGGGCCGGCCGCCCGCAGGGCCGAGGTCACGTCCATCGAGGACTCCCGGCCATGGTGGCATGGCCGGGCCCACCGCCGGGACGCCTACGTCGAGGGCCTCGGTCAGGCGCCGACGTAGGCCGCGAGGTGCTCGCCGGTGAGGGTGGAGCGGGCGGCGACGAGGTCGGCGGGTGTGCCCTCGAAGACGATCCGGCCGCCGTCGTGGCCGGCACCGGGGCCGAGGTCGATGATCCAGTCGGCGTGCGCCATGACCGCCTGGTGGTGCTCGATGACGATGACCGACTTGCCGGCGTCGACGAGCCGGTCGAGCAGGCCGAGCAGCTGCTCGACGTCGGCGAGGTGGAGGCCGGTGGTCGGCTCGTCCAGGACGAACACGCCGCCCTTGTCGGCCATGTGAGTGGCAAGCTTGAGCCGCTGCCGCTCGCCGCCGGACAGCGTGGTGAGCGGCTGGCCGAGGCTGAGGTAGCCGAGCCCGACGTCGGCGAGCCGGCCGAGGATGGCGTGCGCGGCCGGCGTGCGGGCCTCGCCGACGCCGAAGAACTCCTCAGCCTCGGTCACCGACATCGCCAGCACCTCGCTGATGTCGCGGCCGCCGAGGTGGTAGTCCAGCACCGAGGCCTGGAACCGCCTGCCCTCGCACTCCTCGCAGAGGGTGGCGACGCCGGCCATCATCGCCAGATCGGTGTAGATGACGCCGGCGCCGTTGCAGTTGGGGCAGGCGCCCTCGGAGTTGGCGCTGAACAGCGCCGGCTTCACACCGTTGGCCTTCGCGAACGCCTTGCGGATCGGGTCGAGCAGCCCGGTGTAGGTCGCCGGGTTGCTCCGCCGCGAGCCGCGGATGGCGGTCTGGTCGATCGACACCACGCCCGCACGGGCGGGGATCGACCCGTGCACCAGCGAGCTCTTGCCGGAGCCGGCGACGCCGGTGATGACGGTGAGCACCCCGAGCGGGATGTCGACGTCGACGTCGCGCAGGTTGTTCGCCGTCGCGCCGCGGATCTCCAGCACGCCGGTGGGCTTGCGCACCTTCTCCTTGAGGGTGGCCCGGTCGTCGAGGTGGCGGCCGGTGACGGTGCCGCTGGCCCGCAGCCCCTCGACGGTGCCCTCGAAGCAGACGGCGCCGCCCCCCGTACCGGCGCCGGGGCCGAGGTCGACGACGTGGTCGGCGATCGCGATCGCCTCCGGCTTGTGCTCCACGACGAGCACCGTGTTTCCCTTGTCGCGCAGCTGCAGCAGCAGGCCGTTCATCCGCTGGATGTCGTGGGGGTGCAGGCCGATGGTGGGCTCGTCGAAGACGTAGGTGACGTCGGTGAGAGAGGAGCCGAGGTGGCGGATCATCTTGACGCGCTGCGCCTCGCCGCCCGACAGCGTGCCCGACGGCCGCTCCAGCGAGAGGTAACCCAGCCCGATCTCCACGAACGAGTCGAGGGTCCGCCGCAGCGTCGCCAGCAGCGGCGCCACCGACGGCTCATCGAGGTCGCGGACCCATCCGGCCAGGTCGCTGATCTGCATCGCGCAGGCGTCGGCGATGCTGATCCCCTTGATCTTCGACGACCGGGCCGCCTCGCTGAGTCGGGTGCCGTCGCACTCGGGGCAGACGGCGAAGGTGACCGTCCGCTCCACGAAGGCGCGGATGTGCGGCTGCAGCGCGTCGACGTCCTTGGACAGCATCGACTTCCGGATCCTCGGGATCAGGCCCTCGTAGGTCAGGTTGACGCCGTCGACCTTGATTTTGGTCGGCTCCTTGTAGAGCAGGTCGTTGAGCTCTCTCTTGGTGAACTTCTTGATCGGCTTGTCCGGGTCGAAGAAGCCGCAGCCAGTGAAGATCCGGCCGTACCAGCCGTCCATGCTGTAGCCGGGGATGGTGAGCGCACCCTCGTTGAGCGACTTGGTGTCGTCGTACAGCTGGGTCAGGTCGATGTCGTTGATCGAGCCCCTGCCCTCGCAGCGCGGGCACATGCCGCCGGTGACGCTGAAGCTGCGCCGCTCCTTCACGGTCTTCCCTGCGCGGTCCAGCGTGACCGCACCCGCTCCGCTTATCGAGGCGACGTTGAAGGAGAACGCCTGAGGAGAGCCGATATGCGGCTGCCCGAGCCGGCTGAAGAGGATGCGCAGCATCGCGTTGGCGTCGGTGGCGGTGCCGACGGTGGAGCGGGGGTCGGCGCCCATCCGCTGCTGGTCGACGATGATCGCGGTCGTCAGCCCCTCGAGCACGTCGACCTCGGGCCGCGCCAGCGTCGGCATGAAACCCTGCACGAAGGTGCTGTAGGTCTCGTTGATCATCCGCTGCGACTCGGCGGCGATCGTGTTGAAAACCAGCGAGCTCTTGCCTGAGCCGGAGACACCGGTGAACACCGTGAGCCGGCGCTTGGGGAGCTCGACGCTGACGTCCTTGAGGTTGTTCTCGCGCGCGCCGTGCACGCGGATCAGATCGTGGCTGTCGGCAGCGTGCAGCGCAGGCGACTGCGTGTCCTTGCTCATCGTGTCTCCATCTGTATAGCGGGGCCGCCTTCGCGGTCTCCATCGGCGTCGCCCGGCTCGATCTGACCAGATTCGAGCATTATGTCTGGTTTTCTCCTCGTCGGGCGCACCTTCCACCGAGGCACTGGCCACCCAGACATTCCGATACTCGGAGTCGCGACGACGCTGAGTGCGGGAGCGGGGGGCGGCTCAGCGCAGCTCCTGGATGCGGATCATGTTGCCGGCGGGATCGCGGAAGGCGCAGTCGCGAATGCCGTACGGCTGCTCGGTCGGCTCCTGGACGACCTCGGTGTCGCCGGCCTGCACCCGCTCGAAGGTGCTGTCGAGGTCGGTGGTGGCCAGGAGGATGCCGGCATAGGTGCCCTTGGCCATCATCTCGGCGATGGTGCGGCGCTCGTCCTCCGTGATGCCGGGGTCGGCGGCCGGCGGGTGCAGGACGATGGACGTGTCAGGCTGGCCGGCGGGGCCGACCGTGAGCCAGCGCATCCCGCCGTATCCGACGTCCTTGCGGACCTCGAAGCCGAGGGTGTCGCGGTAGAAGGCCAGGGAGGCGTCCGGGTCGTTGTGCGGGAGAAAGCTCGCGTGAATGGTGATATCCATGCAGGTCAGGCTAGCTGCGGCCCCGCAACCCGCGCTTCTCGATTCCTGATCGGTCTGGTCACCTGTTTCGCCACGCAGGACGGCATCCCCGCCGTCGCGCTCGCCGCCTCGCGCCGATAGACGCTGGGCGGCACACCGACCAACTCGGTGAAGCGAGTGCTGAAGGTGCCCAGCGACGAGCAGCCGACCGTGAAACAGACCTCGGTGACACTGAGGTCGCCACGACGCAGCAGCGCCATCGCGCGCTCGATGCGCCGCGTCATCAGATAGGCGTACGGCGACTCGCCGTAGGCGAGCCGGAACTGGCGGCTGAGGTGCCCGGCCGACATGTTCACGCCGCGGGCGAGCGCCTCGACGTTCAGCGGCTGCGCGTACTCCCGGTCGATCTGGTCGCGGACGCGGCGCAGCCGCGCGAGGTCGCGCAGATGCTGCTCCGCGGCAGGTCTGCTGGTCACCTGCGCATCGTACGTCGCGTCGAAGCTGCCCAGCGCCGACGGCGTCCCACCCCACTGCTCTGCGCCCAGGACGTGCCGATCGAGCAGATCTCGCGCCCGGTCGGACACACCACCACGGTCGTCACGGAGTCACGCCCTGGCCTTGCCTTCGTCCGGTTGGCCTAGTTCGGCGACGAGGAGCTGCAGCAGGCCGGGACAGTGCTGCTCGATGTCCTTCCTGAGCAGCCGCAGCGCGCTCCCGTTGCCGTGATCGCGCTGCGCGACCAGGCCCGCCTCACGCAGGACCCGGAAGTGATGGGTACGTGTGGCCTTCTTCACCGGCAGGTCGAACGACCCACAGGCGCGCTCCCGGTCCTCGGAGTCGGCCGCGAGTTCGGCCACCATCCGCCGCCGGGAGTCGTCGGCGAGCGCGGCGAACACCTTGCCGAGATCCATGTCCCTCTCCTTCAGGTACGACTTGCATCGTACCTGGGCTACAGCTAACCTCCGCAGGTATGAACATGGTCATACCTGAGGGAATCGGCCCCATCGGCATCTACGGATTCGCGCGCCCCCGCCCAGAGCGCGCCGAGGAACTGGAACGTCTGCTGCTGTCGTTCGTCGAGCCGACCCGCGCCGAGCCGGGCGCCTGGCAGTACCAGGTTCACCGCGACGCGTCCGACCCCACCACGCTGGTCTTCTACGAGCTGTGGCGTTCGGCGGACGACCTGCGCAGACACCTCGCCCAGCCCGACCTCGCGCAGTTCCAGAAGACTCGCATGGAGTACCTACGCGAGGACCTGGAGATCCACTGGCTGACGCCTCTCACCGCGAACGCTCCGGCCGAGCTCCCACTGCAGAACGCGTAGCACGATCTTCCCTGGGGCGCAGCCCGCAAGGACTTGTGAGTGCCGTAGTTGTCACAGGCAATGTGCACGTCCAGGTTGGACGGCACCTCGCGATCGATCTTCTTGAGGATTCAGCCGTACCACCGACCGGTGCCGCCGGTGCATCGAGGCGATCACCTTCCCGTCGGCGATGTCGAACGTGCGCCTGTTCGGCCTGCCCGCTCCGGACGAGCCGTTCGCTGTACAGGTCCACCGTCTGGAGGAACTGAACCGTCGAGTCGGCCTGACGCCACCAAGCCGCCATGACCTCGGCACTCACCTCGGCGGCTTCGGCGACGCGGCCGACCTTGTCCAGGCGATCCGCATAGGCCGTCAACGCGTGGATGAGCTCGAAGCTCGCCGATGTGGCCCCAGCGTGCTGTAGCCGACCACGGATCTCGGTCACCGCCTCGGCCGCGGACTCCACCGCCTCCTGGTCGCGGCCGAGCCGGGCGAGAAGCAGCGTCCGCCAGTAGCGCGCATCTGGGGCCTCTGCCTGCGCAGATCGGTTGGTTTCCGACAGCCGCAGGAGCTCCTCGACAACCCCGAGTGCTTCCTCATGCCGCTTGCACTCCATGAGGCAGCGGCGCAACGCGACCAAGGTATGGACGATCCGGTCAGCGAACAAGCCTGGTTGGACGGCGGACAACGCCCGATAGACCGCCAGTTCTTCCCGGCGGGCCAGGCAGGTGAGATCGTCCCATCCCAGCTCGGTCAGCCACTTGGCGAGTTGGTCCAGCGACTCGGGTAAGGCGGTCGGCGTGGGCCACGTATCAGGGGATCGCCCACGCATCTGCATGACCTGCTCGAGCTCGTCCGTCGCCCACCGGACGGTCTTGTCCGGCCGGACGACACCCCCGAAACGGGCTGGATCCACTGGACGTTCGAGCATCACAGGCTGAACCAGTTCAGCGTCCAGCTCGTTCATCACCCGTATATACCACCTGCGTGTGGTCGGCGGGGTGGCAGGAACGGCCGGCTCCCGACCGTCATGGTGGATGTGGCGGCCGCGAGCCGGCCGAGCCCGTGGTCGGCGGGCTCTGGTTCTGCGCACGACATCGGTGTCGTGTCCAGCCCGTTCTGATGCCGCTGGCAGATCAACGAGAGACATGATCGCGAGCGCCTTCTGCTACCACAAGGCTGGTTCAGCCTTTCATCCGCCGGGGACGTTCGCCTGCTCTGGAGCGTTGTACGGGAAAGGCCATTGAGATGGAGCACTCGTGTCCCTCTACGGAAGCCGTCACGTCACCGTGGTCAGCTTGACCGCTCTCTGTCTAGGGCTGCCAGCCGGTGCGGCGATCCAGATCGCCGAGGGGGAAGTCGCACTCCCGGTGGTCATCGGTGCCGTCCTTGTCTGGTGCTTGTCGGCTTGGATGGGACGGTGGATTCTCAACCGCAAGGCCGCCTCGGCCGAGCCAACCGAGTGGCTGGTGCGTGCGCATGTCGCGACCCGTATGGGGCTGGTCAGGTGTGCCATGCTCAGGTTAACTCCGCTGGACGGCGGCAGAGGCTATTGGCAGCGGGTGATGTGGCATCCGTGGCTGGACGACATGGCTGAAGAGGAGATTCTTTCGGCACGGATCGGCGAGGGTCTCGCGCGGCGCGCGATCGTGGAATTTCCTGAAGGCACGCGCATCATCCCTGCGGGACGCCTGCGTCGGTGGCCCTATCTCGGCTGGCGCATCGGGAACCACGCACCGGACCGGGTCGGGGGGTTCCCGTTCCCTCCATGGTTCTGCATCGGCCTTCCGGTTTACGGCGGGCTGCTCAGTGGATTCCAGATGTCACCGGGGGAATGGAGCGGGGCCGCGACGATGGTGCCGGTCATGGTGGGGATCATTCTGCACTTCTGGGGATGGATTGGAGGGCTGCCCCAGTCGCCGGGCAATCGCCTATGACGCGGTACCTACACTGAACCCATTTCATCCTCACGCGGCCTGCGCGGCGCGGTGGTTATGAAGGACGGCGATGGCCTTGCACAGGTGACCGGCCTTGGAAGGGCTGCAGCGTAGCTTGCGGAGGATCTTCCAGCTCTTCAGCTGGGCGTTCGCACGTTCGCCGGGCCCGCGAAGGCGGGCATGGGCGCGATTGTAGGGCCAGGTCGTTCTCATCCACGCGAACGCACCGAAAGGGACCATCCATTTCTTTGATGATTTCTCGGCGGCGTTGCCGGTATTGGGCGCTTCGGCAGTGGCTGAGCACCAGAGGTGGGCCGTTCGCTCGCGGCTGGCGGGTCCCGGCGGGCTGAACCCCGTACCACGCGACAAAGAAATTTCGGCTGCACTGTCGAGAGCGCCCACACGTCTCCGACAGAGAGGGTGAAGCACGGCACACACCAGGGAGACCACCGTGACCACCACGACTACGCGCTGATGATCGGCGCCACCGTCGCGGCGCTTGGCACCAGCGCGGCGCTGCCGGTGGTGTTCTTTCTGCTCGCGGCCGCCGTTGCGGTACTGCGGCGCAGCCATCGCTGACCCTTCACCCCTACATCAGAGGAGAACATCGTGACCGCGACAACGAACACCCTGCGCAGCCTGGCACCGCTCGTCGGCACCTGGGCCATCGATGGACCCGGCCTGTCGGGTACGGTCCGCTACGAGTGGATGGACGGCGGCGGCTTTCTCGTGCAGCACGTCGAGCTCGTCCAAGATGGTGAGGTCAACCGCGGCGTCGAGTACATCGGCTTCCACGCCGAAAGCGGCCAGCTGCGCTCGCACTTCTTCAGCCAGAACGGCGAGATCCTCGAGTACGTCTACGAACTGGCCGACGATACCCTCACAATCTGGTATGGCGGCGTCGACTCCCCGGCCAAGTTCGTCGGCACCTTCGACGCCGATGGCGTGCGCAACACCGGCGCCTGGCAGTGGCCGGGCGGCGGCTACGAGTCGAACATGACACGGGTGGAGGAGCTGGCCCGATGAAGTACATGATCATGACCTTTGGTGACGCGTCGGCGTGGGACACCCTGGGCCTCGGTGCAACGGAGGCGACCTGGTCTCCAGAGGAGGTCGCCGAGCACTTCCGCTCCATGTCGGCGTTCTACGCCGACCTCGCGGCCTCCGGCGAGATGGTCACCGGCTTCGGGCTGGCCGACCCCTCGCACACGACGACCGTGGAGATCCGTGACGGGCGGCCCGTCGCCTCCGATGGACCGTACGCCGAGGCCAAGGAGGTGCTCGCCGGGTTCGGGGTGATCGACGTCGCCTCGCACGACCGAGCGGTCGAGCTGGCCGCGCGCTTTGCCGCGATCGTGCACACCCGGGTGGAGCTGCGGCCGATCATGGACGACGCCGGCCGGGAGATGTGACCGTACCCCCACGGATGGAGGACCTGCTGCGCGAGCTCGCGCCGCAGGTCCTCGCCGCACTCACGCGCCGCTACGGCCACTTCGACCTCGCCGAGGAGGCCGTTCAGGAGGCGCTGCTCGCGGCCGCGACCCAGTGGCCAGAGCAGGGCATGCCGGACAATCCGCCGGGCTGGATGACCACAGTCGCCACCCGCCGTATGACCGACCTGCTGCGCAGCGAGCAGGCCCGCCGCCGACGAGAGCAGCAAGAAGCATTACGCGTGTTGCCCGCCGACCTGCTGTCACCGGCGGCCGACGTCTCGCCTGCCGGGGACGCGGACGACACCCTGCTGCTGTTGTTCCTGTGCTGCCATCCCGCGCTGAATCCGCCCGCGCAGGTCGCGCTCACCCTGCGGGCGGTCGGCGGCCTGACCACCGCTGAGATCGCCCGCGCGCTCCTGCTACCCGAGGCGACGCTCGCGCAGCGGATCAGCCGCGCGAAGAAGCGCATCCTGGAGGTGGGCGGCCGGTTCCGGATGCCCGATGACCGGGATCGCGCACGTCGCCTCGACGTCGTCCTGCACGTGCTGTACCTCATCTTCAACGAGGGCTACACCGCCACGGCAGGGGAGTCGCTACATCGCGGCGAGTTGTGCGCGGAGGCGATCCGCCTGGCCCGGATGGTGCACCGGCTGCTGCCGGATGTCCCTGAGGTGAGCGGGTTGCTCGCCGAGATGCTGCTCACCGATGCCCGCCGTCCGGCCCGCATCGGCCCGGACGGCGAACTGGTCCCGCTCGCGGAGCAGGACCGCGGCCGGTGGAACCGGGTGATGATCGATGAAGGCATCGCGTTGCTTACCGACGCATTGCCGCGCAAGCGGCCAGGTCCCTACCAGTTGCAGGCCGCGATCGCCGCCGTGCACGCCGAGGCGAGACGCTTCGAAGACACCGACTGGGCGCAGATTGCCGCCCTCTACCAGGTGCTCGACCAGCTCGCTGACAACCCGGTGGTCACGTTGAACCGCGCTGTGGCGGTGGCCATGTTGAGCGGCCCCGCAGCTGGGCTGGCCGTCCTCGAGACAGTAGCCGGGGACCAGCGGATGGCCGGCCATCACCGGCTGCACGCGGTGCGCGGGCACCTGCTTGAGGAAGCCGGCGAGAGGGCGGCTGCGGCCGCGGAGTACCGTGCCGCGGCCCGGCTCACGACCAGCCTTCCCGAGCGCCGCTACCTGCTGACCCGCGCCGCCCGGCTGGATGTGCGCTGACCCCTCGAATCGTCGGCTCTCCAGGCCGCAGCGCGGCGTTGCACGTGGATATCGAGACGAGGACGGCGGGTCAGGACCACGCCACGCGTCCAGTTCGGCGGAGACGTAGCCATTGTCGGCGATGATGAGCGAGCCGGACCGTTCGTCGAGCAGGGCGGGGTCATGGTCGCAGATGGCCATGAGGACCTGGCGTTCGTCGATGTTCGGGGTGGCCAGGGCCCGGTACTGGAGCGCCAGACGGCTCCTGGGCTGCTCCGTAAGCAGGTCGTCATGTGCAACACGCGACCCGCTGGGCTGAAGACCGCGGCCGGTTGGCCCGCTCCTGAGGCGACAGAACGAGGCCGGCGCATCGGTGGCAAGTTCAGCGGAGTCCGACCCGCCGAACTCGCCACGCGTACGCGCCTATGCGTTGACGGTCAAACGAGTGTCGACGCCGGCGAAGTCTTCTTCATCAGCGTTGCGACGCCGACGGCCGCCAGCCAGATGGCGGCGGTGCCATTGAACATCGCGACCGCACCCCAGCCGTTGGAGGCGTAGAACTCCGACGAATTGAAGCCGAAGAACATCGACGGCACTCCGGCCAGGTGCAGTGCGGCGATGCCGAATGACGACCAGCCGACCCACCGAGGAAGAGCGCGGGAGCGCAGCACCGCGTACCCGAAGGCGACACCGAAGACAACCAGCATCAGGTGGGTGATGGAACCGTAGAGCAGGTAGGTGGGTACGGTGCGGGTCGGGTCGATCCACTCGGTGGCCTTGATGGCGCTGCTGCCTTCGAGCCCCTTGGCGACCATGTCGGTGATCGTCCATGCCACGCCAGCGGTACCGGCGACTGCGCCGAACCATTCGGACCGGGCGTCGGCCCGCGCGATCAGAAACCGGACGCCAGTCATGAATACCAGGAACAGCGTGAGCGCGAAGAAGTTGAAGAGCGTACGGGTGAGGATCAGCCAGTCCGGCATGAGACTGCCGGTCTCGACACCGCAGATCGCGGGGTCACATGCAGGTACCACGAAGTAGAGAGGAAGTTCGGCCAGCGCGAAAACGGCGCCGAGGATCGCGGCCAGACCGATCCAGCGGCGGGCCACGACCGGGAGCTGAATCTGTGTAAGTAATGAAGTGTTCATGCCATGCACAGTAGCAACAACTGTGCAAGCCGTCTACTATTTCACTCAGATCTTCGAGAGGATGCCGGCTATGACCCCACGCAAGAGCTCCGGACGCGACCCCGCGCGAGATCGCGAGATCGCACCGGATCGCGCGCACACCAATGACGCCGACCTCGAGGCGCTGCCGCCAGGTCTGGCTGCGGCCTGGGGCGTTGTCGACACCGGGGGGCGGCGCGGTCCTAAGCCGGCGCACAGCGTCGAGAAGATCATCGCGGTCGCGACGGAGTTGGCCGACGAGGAAGGCATCGCTGCCGTCTCGCTGCCGAAGGTGGCCGGCCGGATCGGCGTGACCACCAACGCGCTGTATCGCTACGTCAGCTCCAAGGATGAGCTCATCGTGCTCCTGGCCGATCGCGCCTGGGGCGACCCGCCCGCGCTGCCAGACGGCGATTGGCGAGAGGCGGCTGCGCTGTGGTCACGCCAGCTGTTCGAACACTTCCTCTCCCGTCCATGGCTGCTGGACGTGCCGACAACTGTCTCCCTGACTCCGCACAACGCGGCCTGGTTGGATGCTCTGATCACCGTGCTCGGGTCGACCGGCATGGAGGCGCAGCAGATGCTGAACTGTGCATACCTCCTCGACAGCCACGCCCGGTACGGCGCCAACCTGCGGCGCAACACTCCAACACCGGCCGCGTTGCGCCGTGCGAATCCTGATCAGCAACGGGCGGTGCGTGCGGTCCGCGTGTTCCTGGACAGCCAACTCCGCTCCCGCAACCTGAATGCCGTCGCGGACGCGATGGAGGATCCGATGTTTCTCGCCGACGAACCCCCGCTCGATGGCTTCGAATTCGGCCTTGCGAGGATTCTCGACGGCATCGAGGCACATGTGCAGCGGTGAGAATGTCACAGCAGTTGGCCTGTCAGACGGGAAGTCGCCGATGCGGGAGGCTGCCGTCGGAGTAAGCGGAGGATGACCTGTACGCGCAGACGCCGCCGGCTTCGGCCCTCAGGCTTGGGCGGCCATCCGCCCGCGTCGACGTGGCGGCGAGATCTGGGTCGCCCGATCAATGGGCGTGATCTGACGACTGCTCGTGCGGTGCAGGCTCGGCCGCCGGGATCGTGAGGGTGACACACAGGCCACCGGCTGGGCGGGCAGCGGCGGTGATGGCGCCGTCGTGTACGGCGGCGATGGACGACACTATGGCCAACCCCAGTCCGAAGCCGTCGGACGTGGTGCGATCGTGCAGGCGCTGGAAGGGTTCGAAGAGGGCGTCGACGCGATCCGACGGGACGACCGGGCCGGTGTTCGTCACCGAAAGCGTGACCCGGCCGTTCGACGCGGAGGTGGCGAGCCAGACATCGCCGCCGGGAACGTTGTAGCGGATGGCGTTGTCGACGAGGTTGGCGATGAGCCGTTCCAGGAGCACCGGATCACCCGACGTCGCCACCGGCCGCAGCGAGACGTGTAGCCGCAGGTCACCCACGTGGACGTCGTCGAGGACGTCCTCGGCGACCGTGGCCAAGTCGACGTCTTCGCGAACGGTCAGCCCGCGCTCGTTGCGGGCCAGGGTGAGCAGGGCCTCGACGACCGCCTCGGCCTGGTCGACCGCGACCCGGACGTCCCGGCCCATGCCCAGCAGCTCCGCCTCCGTGGGCGCCCGTTTGCCGAGGACGACGTCGACGGTGGCGCGCATGACCGTCAGTGGCGTGCGCAGCTCATGGCTGGCGTTGGCGATGAACCGCCGCTGGCTCTCGAACGCGGTCTGCAGGCGGCCGAGCATGTCGTCGAAGGTGTCAGCCAGCTCGTGCAGCTCGTCGCGCGGCCCGGTCAGCGACACCCGCGCCGACAGGTTGTGCTCGGACGCGGCGCGCGCCGCCACGGTGATGCGGTGGACCGGGCGCAGCACCCGCCCGGCGACGATCCACCCGGCGAGGGCGGCGAGGAGGGTGACCACCACGAGGGTGATCAGCGAGTACCGCAGCAGGTATGACAGGGTCGCCTCGCGCTGGCCCGCCGCACCGGCCACGACGCCTTCCAGGTAGGCCAGGTCGCACTTGGCCTGAAGCCCTGGGTCGGCGCCCACGCGGAGGGCCTGCCTGCAGTACGTGAGGAACTCCTCGGCATTGTCCGCCGGGCGTGTCCCCGTGCCTTTGATCTCGGGAAGCCCGGCCACGAGGAAGTAGGTGATGGCGACAACGATCGCCCCGCACGCCGCGAACAGGCCGGTGTAGAGCAGCGTGAGGCGGACCCGGATGGTGAGTCGCGGCCGGGTCACAGCCGGTAACCCCGTCCGACGACGGTCTCGATCACCGGCGGCGGGCCGAGTTTGCGGCGTAACCGGGTCATCGTGACCGAGACGATGTTGCTGAACGGGTCGGCGTTGGCGTCCCAGACGTGCTCCAGCAGCTCCTCGGTGCTGACCACGCCACCGTCGGCGGCCATGAGCATCTCCAGGATCCCGAACTCCTTACGGGTGAGCGACAACGCGCGGGTGCCACGGCTGGCCCGGTGGCGGGCCCGGTCCACGACCAGGTCGCCGCGACGGACGATCGGCGGTGCGGACGGTGCGCGGCGGCCGAGCGCGCGCACCCGGGCGACCAGCTCGTGAAACGCGAACGGCTTGCCCAGGTAGTCGTCGGCGCCCAGCTCCAGCCCGTCGACCCGATCGTCGACCCCGGCCGCCGCGGTGAGCATCAGGATGCGGGCCCTGCCACCGGCCAGCGACCGGCACACCTGGTCGCCGTGCACCCCGGGCAGGTCCCGGTCGAGCACGATCACGTCGTACGCCGTGGCGGCCGCCTCGACCATGGCGGACGCTCCGTCCGTGACCACATCGACCGCCATCCCGGCGTCGCGGAGCCCTTCGGCGACCCGATGGGCCAGAGTGACGTGATCCTCGACCACCAGGACTCGCATGAGGTCATTGTGCGTCGCCGGGCATGACATCGGTCCGACATCGGACGTAGCGGTGCTGTCACCGGCCGCGGCGTAGACCTCGACGCATGAGACCACTTCTCGTGATCCCCTTCCTGCTGTGCGGGCTGGCGGTCGCCGCCTGCACCAACGCCCCCGAGAGCACCGGTATCGCCTCGGCGAACCGCAGCGCCGCAAGCGCGCGCCCGTCCGCATCCTCGACCGGCGATCCGGCCGCCTTCGTGAGGTGCATGCGGGAGCACGGCCAGAGCATGCCGGATCTCGGCCCGAACGAACCTCTCCGGCTCATCCCGCCGAGCGGCGAGCAGGAACGCGCGTGGCGAACCGCCCTGCAGGCGTGTCAGCGCTTCCTCCCGGAGGAGCAACGGCCGGCCGGCCCCCCGCCGGAGCAACTGGAGCAGCTCCGGGCCTTCGCCGTGTGCATGCGCGCCCACGACGTCGAGATGACCGATCCCGCCCCAGCCGACGGAAACATGGTGATCAAGGGTCGGCTCGCGAACGTCACCCGGGCGCAGCTCGACAGCGACCCGGTCTACAAGGCGGCCATCGAGGCCTGCAAGGACAAGCTGCCCCAGGAACAGAAGGAGGGAAAGTGAACCGGCCGACCCGGACGGCGCTGGTGGGCGGGTCGGCTCTGCTGGCGGTCGCGGTGGTGACGGCCACCGCGATCGGCTTCGGCGGGAAGAACCCGTCCGCCTCGTCGAGCACCACCCGGGCACTACCCGCCACCGCTCCGGTCACCCGGGCCACCTTGACCCGGAGCCAGCAGGTGAACGGGGTGCTGGGCTACGGGGCGTCGGTGACCGTCGCCGGACGCGGCTCCGGCACCCTCACCTGGCTACCGCGCCTCGGCGCCACGATCAAACGCGGCCGGTCGGTCTACCGGGCGGACGACGACCCGGTGCCGCTGTTCTACGGCAGGCTTCCGCTCTACCGGCAGCTGCGCATCGGGGACGCGGGCAGGGACGTCGAGGAGATGGAGCGTAACCTGGCCGCCCTCGGCTACCGGGGTCTGACCGTGGACCGGCGGTACACCTGGGCCACGGCAGTCGCCGTACGCCGGTGGCAGAAGGATCTCGGGCTTACCCAGACAGGTGTCTTCGACCCGGCGTCCGTGGTGATCGCGCCCGGCGCGATACGGGTGGCGTCACTCACCGCGCGACTCGGCACCCCCGGGAGCGGGCCGATCCTCGCCTACACCCGCACCACGAAGGTGGTCAGCGTCGCCCTGGACGTGGCGCTGCAAACCCTGGTCAGGCGGGGGCTGCCCGCGACGGTCGAACTCCCGGACGGCAAAACCGTCAAGGGCGGGATCGCCAAGGTGGGCACCGTGGCCACCCCCGGGCCGGACGAGCAGCGCCCCGCGACGATCGACGTGACCGTGACCCTCCGGGACCAGTCGAAGATCGGCCGGCTGGACCGGGCCCCGGTCGTCGTCAGCCTGGTGTCGGACAGCGTGCGCGACGTGCTCACGGTCCCCGTCGCGGCGCTGGCCGTGCTCGCCGAGGGCGGGTACGGCCTGCAGGTGGTGACCGGCTCCACCAGCCGGTACATGCCCGTGCGTCTGGGCATGTTCGGCGACGGCCGGGTGGAGGTCAGCGGTGACGGCATCACCGAGGGCACCCGCGTGGGGGTGCCAGAATGATCGTCCTCAACGGAGTGGGAAAGACCTACCCGGGCGGCTTCCAGGCGCTGCGCGACGTCTCGCTGACGATCGACGCCGGCGAGCTGGTCGGCGTCGTCGGCCCGTCCGGCTCGGGCAAGTCGACGATGCTCCATCTCATCGGGGCGCTGGACCTGCCAACCAAGGGGACGGTGACGATCGCCGGAACCGACGTGTCCCGACTGCCGGACCGGAGGCTCTCGGCGCTGCGGGGGCGCACCGTCGGCTTCGTGTTCCAGCAGTTCCACCTCGCGGCGGGTGTACCGGCGGTGGACAACGTGGCCGACGGCCTGCTCTACGCCGGCGTACGGCTGCGCGAGCGACGCCGCAGGGCGACCTCCACCCTGGAGCGGCTGGGACTGGGCGACCGGCTGGACCACCGCCCGCACGAGCTCTCCGGCGGGGAGAAACAACGGGTGGCCATCGCCCGCGCAGTGGTGGGCGACCCGCCCGTGCTGCTCGCCGACGAGCCGACCGGCAACCTCGACTCCACCTCGGGCGCGGAGGTGATGCGGCTGCTGCGGGACCTGCACTCCACCGGCACCACCGTCGTGGTGATCACCCACGACCGGGACCTCGCCGCAGGACTGCACCGCCTGGTGCACGTACACGACGGGCAGGTGGTCGCATGACCGCCCCGTCGCGTCTTTCACCCGCGGACGCCTTCCGGGTCGGCGCCGCCGGTCTGCGCGCCCGGCCACTGCGGGTGTTCCTGTCCGCGCTCGGCATCGCGATCGGCATCGCCGCGATGGTGTGCGTGGTCGGCATCGCGAGCTCCAGCCGGGAGAGCCTCAACCGGCAGCTCGCCGCACTCGGCACGAACCTGCTGCGGGTGTCCCCCGGGCACACCCTCCACGGCGACCAGTCGCACCTGCCGGAGGAGTCGGTGGCGATGATCGGCCGGATCGGCCCGGTGCTCTCGGTGACGGCCACGGGAACGCTGACCA
This sequence comes from Nonomuraea sp. NPDC005983, assembly GCF_040614375.1. NCBI lineage: Bacteria > Bacillati > Actinomycetota > Actinomycetes > Streptosporangiales > Streptosporangiaceae > Nonomuraea > Nonomuraea sp. NPDC005983. The sequence goes on along the minus strand of NZ_JBEXUP010000010.1, from coordinate 4,485 downwards.
CCGCCAACGTGTACCGGAGTGACCGTGTCCCGCCGGGCGAGACGGGCAACCTGACGGTGATGGCCGCGCGGACCGACCTGCTCGGCACGGTGGGCGCGAGCGTGGCCAACGGAACGTGGCTCAACGCGGCCACCGCGCGGTACCCGGCCGTGGTGCTCGGGGCGTCGGCGGCCAAGCGGCTCGGCGTCGTCAGGGCCACCCCGGACGTGAAGGTGTGGCTGGGCGGCCAGTGGTTCACCGTCGTCGGCGTCCTGCGCCCGGTCGTCCTCGCGCCGGAACTGGACTTCGCCGCCCTGGTCGGCTGGCACGCGGCGACGTCCACCCTGCGCTTCGACGGGTATCCGACCACCGTCTACACCCGTACACGGGACGACGCCGTACTGGCGGTGAAGGCGGTCCTGGGCGCCACCGCCAACCCGGAGAACCCGAACGAGGTGGACGTGTCGCGGCCGTCTGACGCGCTCGCCGCCAAACAGGCCACGGACATGGCCTTGACCGGGCTGCTGCTCGGCCTTGGCGCGGTGGCCCTGCTGGTAGGCGGCGTGGGTGTGGCGAACACGATGGTCATCTCGGTGCTCGAACGGCGCGCGGAGATCGGCCTGCGCCGGTCACTCGGCGCCACCCGCGGGCACGTCGGCATCCAGTTCCTCACCGAGTCGCTGCTGCTGTCGGCGTTCGGCGGCGCTGGCGGCGCACTGCTCGGGATCGCGGTGACGGGGGCGTACTCGTCGTACCAGGGCTGGCCGACGGTGGTACCCGCGTGGGCGGGCGCTGGCGGCGTGGCCGCCACGATGGTGATCGGCTGCTGCGCGGGCATCTACCCAGCCTGGCGGGCCGCCCACCTCTCCCCCACCGAGGCCCTCGCCACACCGTGACCCTCTACCCTCTTGATCAATGGAGTTCAAGCGGGGTGGCAGCCGCCGATCACGAGGCTGATCTTGCTGTCAAGGCCAAACACAAAGCAGCCCTGGAGCGATCACGCTTCGGGGCGTTTGGGCTGTTCAAAGCTGGTGGTCAGGGGCAGGGTCGAAGTGCCGACCTTCCGCTTTCAGGCGTGGCGATCAGGCTGCCGGGCCGCCTCGACCAGGTGCCGACGGGTGGCCAAGAGTGCCCTGGGTGCGGCCTTGGTGGCCGACGTTCGCCGTCGGGGTTGTCGTCGTCAATCAGCGAGGAACCACCTGAGCGCGGACGCCTGGAAGATCATCAAATGCGGCCGAGGCGTCCAGCGTGATCACTGTTCTCGCAGTGGCCGCGGCCGTCGCTGCGATCAGCAGATCGTACGCTCCCCGAGACTTACCTTCTCGTCGAACATGCGCCATGAGACGAGCATGGACTCTGGCGACGTCTGTTGTGTACTCCTCGACGGGAATCAACGCCAGGACTTCATCCACGAAGGCCTGCCGATTGGGTCGTCGGGCCGCATCGGCCATCTCCACACCGACGAGCAGTTCGGCCACAGTGATCGCCGCAATCGCCACATCATCGGCGTCTTGGATCACGGCGTCCACGGGTGCCTTGCCCCGCACGGCGGCGATGAGCACCCCCGTGTCCAGGATCAGGCGTCGGGCCACGTGCCCCTCATCTCGTCGTCAATCGCCTCACGGGCCGCCGCGACATCAGCCTCGAAGTCCGCGTCGAGTGTCCCCGCGCTTCTGGCCAGAAACGCCTTGACCATACGCCCCGGTGCGGTGGGCGCAGGGCCGATCACGGCGATTTGCTTCCCGCCACGAGTAACCACAATCGTCTCCCCGCGCTCGGCCTCGTCGAGGACGGTCGCGAAGCTGCGAGACGCTTCGGTGGCAGTCATCACCTTCATAAAATCAGATTATCTGATCCAGTCCGCTCGTCGCCGTTGATGGCGGGAAACCGGCCCTCGGCAAGTTCAGCGATACCCTGCTTCGAGCGGGCCTTCACATGCGTGCGGTGAGCAGGGCATCGGTGAGGCCGGTGCGGGCGTAGAGTACCGGGCGGCCCGCTCGGTGGGTGCTGGTCAGACCGGCGGCCCGCAGGCGTTGGGGCATGCCCGCCGCGGAAAGGCCCGACCGTTGGGCGAGTTCGGTGGTCGAGGCACGTAAGTCCAGTTCGGCCAGGATCAGCGCGCCCGACACGACGGACCGGTCAGTACTCGCGGCCAGGCGAAGACCGACGGCACCACAAGCAGCCCGGCCCCGGCCTCGATCCTGGTGATGGCACAGTGCCGCTGTACCAGGTGGAGGCCGCCGCCGGCCCGATGCACCGTGCGGTGCAACTCGTCGAACGCCTAGGCCGTACCCTGCTCGCCCACCTGGCGGCCTCGCTGGACGACGTCCGCCTCCAGCACCGAGCGGGTCCTCGCCCAGTACGGGGGTATCGGGAGCCGCCAGTAGGCCTCAATCCCGCGACGATCTGAGGCAGATAGGCCCAAGGGGTCCGGTGAAAGCCCGCAGCCGGGAGGACAACGTCCCATCTAGATGACCGTCCGCCGCGCCTATTGCCGTCACCGGACACGAAAACACCCCGGAGCGATCTTCGCTTCGGGGCATCTTGACTGTTCAGAACTGGTGGTCAGGGGCAGGGTCGAACTGCCGACCTTCCGCTTTTCAGGCGGACCAATCGCCCTGATCGTCTTGTTCAACACAAGGTCAGAAGGTGGTGGACGGCCGCCGCCGTGCGCTGACGGAAGCCGACGTTGTCGTCAGCGATGTCGTCAACAGCACCACCCTGCTCGGTGGCAAGACCCGACGAAGGAGGGTCGCGGCAGCGATCGCCCCAGCCCCGTACGGCGTGAGCCACAATCAGCGATCGTCACGGCCGCAACTCAAACACTTGATTATGAGGGACTCGACAACATGCCTGGAAACCATCCAGAACACGTACATGTCATGATCTTATGGGTCGATGTCGAACGTGCGAGTGATCGTCTTGGCGGCGGTTGTGGCGTTGGTCCTCGCGCCAAGCCTGTCCGCGCTCCTGGCAGTGACAGGTCATCTCGAACCCGCTGGCGTGCTGACCGGCCTGGCGGCGGGGTTCCTTCTGCGAAGGCAACCCTCGACGGCGGCGCTGGCGACCCTATACGGCAGCGCGTCAGCAGTCCTGATCGGCGAACTCTTCGCGGAGGGCCTCCTCGACGAGACGGACTTCGCCGACGCGATGGCGGGCTGGCCGGGCTGGGTGTTGGGAGCTGTCCTCGCCTACCTGATCGCGGCCCAGGGGCTGCCCCGAGGGCAGGCCGGCGCAGTGAAGCCTGCCGTACTCCCGATGGGTGCCGCCGCGTTGATCGCCGCTGTGCTCTCCTGCGCGCAGATCGTCGCGGGCAAGGCGTTCGGGATGACGGAGTGGGTCGACTATCACCCCTACGACGGCCCGGGCTGGTATCGCGATCTCACCAGCGCCACCTGGTATCCCGCGGCTTCGGTCGTGCTCGCTTCGATGATCGCGAGCAGGATGCCCGGTGGGCGTGGACGGTTCGTCGTACTGCCGCTCGCCGCATGGTTCGGCTGTGCGATGACGGCCGGGCCGGTGCAGTACGCTCAGGCGCTCGGCCTGGACGGCAAGCCCGCGGTCGTAGCCCTCCTGGCTTCGCTCGCCGGCAGCGGTATCGGTGCTGCAGCGGCGGCCGCCGCGCTCCGCCACGGCGGGACAGGGCTCGGACTGGTCTCCTTCGTCCTGGTGTTCACGGCTGGCGAGGTGACGGGGGTTTGGATGAAGGACCTCCCTCTGCTATGGAGCTTGGTCGGTCCCTTGGCCCTGATCGCCGTGGTAGCCGCCTGGACGGCGTGGCGGGACGCGAGCCTGAGGTCAGGAGTCGTCGCGGGCGTAGCGGGGCCACTGCTGGTCTGGTCCGTCTATCTGACGATCGGTTCCAGGAACTACGATCACTCCTCGCAGAGCTGGCCGTACTGGTTGGCCCTGCTGACTGCGCTCATGGCGCTGCTTATCGCGCTGACGGCCGCCGGCCTGGCCCGACTGGGTCGTGCAACGCGTACGCCCGTCTGAACCCGGGGCTCGCCACTGCTTCTGCGTATCTCCTTACGGCCTCTTCTACGGCTCCGCACACATTTCCCCTGCTCTGATCTCCCCGTGCGCCGTCGACCCACCGCAGAGCGGCAGCGGGCTGGAGACGGAGTGTCAAGCCCGGCTTCGCCTGTGCGTTCACCGGTCGCCGTTCCTCGATACCGATTGCCCTACGGCTATAGCCGGGCTTGAGACGGAGGAGCTGGCCTGCTGGGCTTGCCTGGTCGATGGTGTGCGAGGTGATCAGGTTCCACCCCAGCCACTACATAGTCTCGGCGCTCGAGTGATGATCACCTCGGGGCCGGAGATCCCCGACGTCACCGGATGCGGCCGGCACGACTACCGGCCCTGGCTCCATGATGAGCTTTGATCGGCTGGTTGTTCGTCGTGGTGGCTCAGCGCGTGGGCGGTCGGGTAGCCCCGGTGCATTGCTGCACCAGGGCCCCCTCAGAACCGTGCGTGCGGGTCGTCCCCGCACACGGCTCAAGCAAG